>CAMLOB010000059.1 GCA_946481475.1 uncultured Chlorobiota bacterium
ACGGCTTGATCGAAGTGCCGGGGCGGGGCTCTGGCTCCGGATCGACGTTCGCCCCCACATAGAACATCACCTCGTCGGTGTTCTGCACGTCGACGTCGGCGTCAACCACGACAATCCATTTTGTCAGGGACATCTGGCCCAGTCCCCAGAGGGCGAACATCACCTTCCGGGCATGGTAGGGATATTCCTTGCGGATCGAGACGAAACAGAAATTGTGGAAGACACCGAAGATCGGCAGGTTCATATCGACGATCTCCGGAACGGTCTTCTTCAGGATATTCAGGAAGATTCGCTCGGTCGCCTTCCCCAGAAAGTAATCCTCTTTCGGCGGGAGCCCCACAATCGTCGTCCAGTAGACCGGATTCTTCCGCATCGTCACGGTCGTCACGTGGAAGGCGGGATATTCATCCTTCAACGTATAGAAGCCGGTATGGTCGCCGAACGGTCCTTCGATCCGGACATCTTCAATATCGATATATCCTTCCAGCACGATATCGGCCTCGGCCGGGACGCGCAGATCGCTTTCCATCGCCTTGACAAGCTCGACCGGTTCCTCGCGGAGGAATCCGGCCAGGATCCACTCGTCGAGTTCCGGCGGCATCGGAGCCGTGGCCGCATAGCCGGCGACCGACGTTCCGCCGATAGCCACGGCACACGGCACTTTCGTGATCCCCCGTTCGGCATACATCCGCAGATGGCGGGCCGTATCGTGATGGGCCTGGGAGTGGAGGATGCAGGTTCGCTCATCCACCACCTGAATCCGGTACATCCCCAGATTCTGGGCTCCGGTCTCCGGGTTCTTCGTGATGACCTGCGGCAGCGTGATGTAGCGTCCCCCGTCTTCCGGCCAGCACTTGATGATCGGCAGGGCGAAGAGATCGATATCCTCCCCCTGAAAGCTCATCTCCTGACACGCCCCTCTCTTGACCGTGCGGGGAGGAAATTTTCTGACCTGGGCAAGTTCCGGAAGCGCCTTCAGGGCATCCTTCAGCGAGTTCGGCGGCTTGATCTCGATCAGCGAAGTGATTCTCTCGGAAATTTCATCGAGCGATTCGGCCCCCAGCGCCATCGACATCCGCCGGCTCGATCCGTAGGCGTTGATCAGCAGAGGAATGCGCGACCCCCGCACGCGTTCGAAGAGAAGAGCCGGACCGTATTCCTTCATCACACGGGCGGCGATCTCCGAAACCTCCAGTTCCGGATCGACTTCCGCCTCGATTCTGACCAGTTCCCCGGCCCCCTCAAGAGCACGAATGAACTCCCACGTAGAATTGAATCCTCGCATGTACCTCTGGTGTAAGTGTTCCCGGTATTCGACGTTCACATCCCCCGAAGCTCCTCCCCTCCCGACGTTTTGATCCAGACGTCCGCAATCTATCTCTTTGCCCGGGGCCTGCGCGTAACAGTTCACGATAAGATCACGGCAACATCGAATCGCCGACGTATATTTTCGGCATGAAACGGAGCGAAATGGAACCGAAAGAAGAAGTCGGAACGGCGGTCCGGAATCCGGAAGAAGAGCCCTCCCGACTGAAACGATTGATCAAACGCTTCGGCGTGGCCGGATTTCTGTTTTTCCTGATCAAGGGGGTTGTTCTCTACATCCTGGCGCCGCTCGGATTGTTCAAGTGGCTGGGAGGATGTTGAGGGAATGTCGATTGGCGAATGCCGATTTTCGATTCCCGGATGTTGAACAACTCAGGCAATCATCTCCAGTCCCATCCCACACAGGACATTCGACAATCGAACTTCTTCCAAACCGCCGATCCGGCTCCTGCAAACCGAATAGCGGATGTTGAACAACTCAGGCAATCATCTCCAGTCCCACCTAACACAGTACATTCGACAATCGCCAATCGACATTCGCAATTCCCATGGCCTACGGAAGATTTCCATCCTCATCAAACCCTCTCCCCCGCTTCAACGGCTCGACCACGCTTGGAACTCCGTCAAGACCGATAAGGAACTCACGGTCCGCCGTTACGGTGGTCGTCTTGTAGAACAACCGGTCTTCGACATCGACGCTCCCCTTGAAGACGGCCACGTTCGTCGCCGTTCCCTTGACGGGGACATCGAGCGTCATGTTCGTATCGAGCCCCTGTGCCATACTCCGGTATTCGGGCGGGTAGAGTTCAATGATTTTCCGTTTGAAGACCGTATCGAGCTTGCGCATCGCCACCGAAAAGGTCCCGTCCTTCACTCCGACGACGCCGTTCTCGGTCCCGATTCTCAGGGTCTGTTCTTCTCCCGATCCCGGCAGGACCTTTCCCCACATCGAACCGGAGTTGAGCTGGAAGGAAAAGGGGGGATCATCCTCGTTGCAGTGAAAGTTGTCGATCTCCAATTTGCTGTTCGGACCGATACGAATGACGCTTCCATCGGGCAATGAAAGTTCCACAAGCGTTTTGGCGTCGGTCTTGACGGTGAAGGGAGCATCGAACGAGTCTTCGGCTGACAGGGGGCGGGTAGACATCCCCGATCCGCAGGCACCCGGATCGATGACATCCACTTCAGCGCTTCCCCGCAGAATCAGGGCGGTTATCACACATTCCCCTTCCGGCTCCGGCGAGGGATCGACCGGAATGCTGTCCCCTCTGATCCCCCCTTCAGCAAGAAACGGGAAATCCACTGGAGAAGAAGAGGAAGAAGTCGGAAAGAATGCGCTCGCGACAAGAGCAATCAGGACGAGAAGAATACCGGTATTCATGGCAGTTTCCGGATAAGCGGTTGGACTATCGGAGGCGTTCGCCTCACGTCTGGTACAAACCTACCGGATCGGCCGGTCGCTTACCATGACATTGGTCAGGATCGGATCCCTGTTCATTCGGCATTCGCAAATCAATTTTCGAATGTCGATTTTTAAATGTCGAACAGCTCTCAGGAAATTGCCGTTGCGGCACTTTCCGGACTTCACCGGTCCCACCCCGTACACGTCACCATTCGACAATCGAAAATCACCAATCGAACTTCCTACGACGTTCGTCCGAACCGCCGGTCCAGCTCCTTCAGATCGATCCGGATCACGACCGGGCGACCGTGCGGACAGACGTAGGGCATTGATGTGGAGAAGAGTTGTTCGATCAGACTGAGCATTTCCGGTTCGGTCAGCGGATCGCCCGCCTTGATCGAGGCGCGACAGGCGAACGAGGCCGCAAGCATCTCCCGCTGATCGGTCTTCCCCATCTGCTGATACTCCCGATACTGGTCGACGAGTTCGCGCAGGATGCTCTCTTCCTGTCCGTGCCGGACATCGATCGGCACTCCCTGCACCTCGACGACTTCCCCCCGTTCCAGCGACAGCTCGAAACCGAGAGCCGAGAGATCGTTCCGGAGTTCGCGGATCAGCGCGTACTCTCCGGGGGGGACCTTGATCTCCAGCGGAAAGAGCAACTGCTGCGACATCGGCATCGAGGTCTCCATGCTCTTCAACGCCTGTTCGTAGAGGATCCGCTCGTGGGCCACGTGCTGATCGACGATCATGATTCCGCTTCTGATCTGGGTGATGATATACTTGTTGTGGACCTGCCACATGCCGACCCGTTCCTTCTCCTCTCCTCCTTCGGGACGAACCTGCTGCGGGATCGAAGACGAGGTCTCCTCAGGAAGGGGGGGCAGATCGCCGGTCACGTTCCCGAGGCTTCCGTTCTCCGGATGAAGTCCCTCCTCTTCTCCCTTCGTCTCCCCGCTCCGATACGGATCGATGAACAGAGAACGGAACAGATCGCCCGAACCCGACGTTTCTCTCTCCTTCTCATATCTGGAAGGAGGAGGAAGATCATCCCTGTCACGATCATCCCTGCGACCTTCGGTTCCCCCGGCTCCCCTCTCCTCACGCCTCTCCCCCCGTTCGGTCGGGAACCGCTCGGCCCGGTCGAAATTCGGCAGGGCATAGCGGAGGGCGGCGATCACCCCTTCGCCGGTTTCGCTCTCCGGCATCGTCATCGAAGGGGTCAGATTATGCTCCTTCAGCGTCCTGCGGGTCTCCTCCTGCAGGATGGCGTAGATCATCTGTTCATCGTCGAACTTCACCTCGCTCTTTGCCGGATGGACATTCACGTCCACCCGTTCCGGATCGAGTTGAAGGAAGAGGACATAGGGAGGATAGCTCTGCTTGTCCAGAAGATGTTCGTAGCCGGTGAAAACCGCGTGCGACAGGAGTTTGCTGGTGATCGCCCGACCGTTCATGAAGAGATACTGATCGGCCTTCGACTTCCGGGCGAAATTCGGTCTGCCGACGTACCCGGTCACCGTCAGTCCCTCCGCTTCGGCATAGAACGGAAGGAGTCCGTTCATCATATCGTCGTTGTAGACCCCGCGCACCCGTTCCTCAAGCGTCCCGGGCTTCACGTGCATGACGAGCGTATCGTTGTCGCTGAAAGAGAAGGCGACCGAGGGATAGCTGAGGGCGAATGCCTGCATCACCTCGGCAATATGTTTGAACTCGGTGGCGTTGCTCTTCAGGAACTTCCGGCGGGCCGGGACCGAGAAGAAGAGATTCTTCACGGCGATCGAGGTTCCCTTCTCGCAGGCGGTTTTCCCGACCTCCACGAACTCACCATTCTCCACCCGGACGAGTGTGCCGAGTTCGTCCTCTTCCCTTCTGGTCTTCAGTTCCACCTGTGCCACCGACGAGATGGCGGCCAGCGCCTCACCCCGGAACCCGAGCGTCAGGATCCGGTCCAGATCGTTCTGCGTCGTGATCTTGCTGGTCGCATGCCGTTCAAAGGCAAGCCGCGCATCCTCCTCGCTCATCCCCGAGCCGTTGTCGTGGATATAGATCAGGGACTTCCCCGCATTCTTCACCACCACGGCCACCTCCGTGGCTCCGGCATCGATCGAATTCTCGACAAGCTCCTTGACCACCGAGGCCGGCCGCTGCACAACCTCCCCGGCGGCGATCTTGTTCGCGAGAGATTCCGGTAGTCTGTGTATCACACCCATAAATTTCGGCCAATCCGTTCCGCTTCAATGCAGAAGTCAATAATGTATCACAAAATCAGGAAGCGGGAAGATCGATTTGTTCAAATGTCGGAGCCGTTGACGAACACACACATTCGTTTCGCGCTCAGAGACCCTTTTTCTACGATACTGTTACAACACTCAACCCCACCCCCTCCAGCAACAGCACGTCTCCGGGGCGCATCCGGCGAGAGTCGCCCCCCTGCAGCAGGGTTCCGTCCGGAAAGGCGACAATCCCCTTGCCGATGTTGGTGACCAGGAGGGAATCGGGTTCGATCTCCACCCGAATCTGCTCGCGGGAGACGGTGGTCGGCAGGTCGAGTTCCACCTTGCGATATCCTTCCGGGACCGGTGTTCCGGAATGTCCGCGTCGTCCGATGATCCAACGATCCCCCTCCGGCTCCTCCCGACGCTCCGTTCCGTCGGGAAAGCGAAGGTTCAGCCGGTAGCGGGGTCCGACCGGTTCGGACTCCCCGACAATCACCGTGGCCGTCTCTCCGGAGTCTTCTACCGGCTCACTTATCTCTTCTTCAAGGACGCGCGTCGCATCGGCATCCGAAGGCGTTCCACTCCCTCTGTTTTCCCGGGCCGGAGCCGTCGTCGAGGGACGCCGTTCGGGATTGAGGACCATACCGTAGAGTTCTTTTTCTCCCAGTGCAGGATCCGGAGCGATCCGGACATGGATCGTATGGTCGCCGAACGTGCGGCTCCCCTCGGTCGCCAGATCCTTCATCAGCTCATCCTTGAAATGGAACTCCAGATCGCGCAAAGCATCCATGCGGACCAGCTCCTCATGCTTGCCGGGAGAAAGGCGCAACTCGAAGTGGGATGGAACCCGACGAACCGTCCCCATCATCATCGCATGTTCGTCGCGGACCAGCCGCAACGCCTCCAGCCCCCGCTCCACAAGCTTTGAAGAGGGCTTTCGCACTTCGTCTTTCGGAAAAAGTTTTTCAAGCAAACCGGACATGAGTAATTCAAAAGGAAAAGTGGAAAATTCAAAAAGGTTCGGGGAGAGGAGTATAAGGTAGAGGTTTCAGACTTCTATGGCTACCGAAGATCGGGGAGCGAATCGTTCGGAAGCGAGTCGGTGATCTGATCGGCCGGGGTTGATTGTGCGTCGGTGGAATCGATGCGTTGCCATGTGCTGTCCAGATCGTTCATGTTCAGACTGTCGTCGGTTGTGGCGGGATCTCCGAACAGACCGAACTCGAATCCTCCCCAGATGCCGCCGCCGATCAGGACCGCGCCGATCAGCACAATACCGCCGATACCGAGTTTTCCTTTCCCTTTACTTTCCCCCCCGGCATTCACCCCGGGACCGGTCGGGGGACCGCTTGCAAGGTCGTCCCTTTCGGTCACCTCCGCCAGAATCAACGTCACGTTATCCCGTCCCCCACCGTCGAGAGCCCCCTCGATCAACGAATCCCCCTTCGCCTCCGGACTCCAGTCCGAAGCCAGAATCCGCTCGATCTCCCGGTCATCAATCATACCGCTCAGTCCGTCGGTGCAAAGCAGAAGGATGTCCCCGGTCTCAAGTGCGAGAGAAAAGACATCGGGTCGCAGCGGCTCCCTCGTGCCGATTGCCTGACTCAGCATATTCCGTCGCGGGTGGGACTCGGCCTCCTCCGGCGTCAACTCTCCCCGCTCCACCATCTCGGCCACCACTCCGTGGTCCCGCGTGATCTGTTCAAGTCTGCCGTCGTGCAGCAGGTACCCCCGGCTGTCGCCGAGATTGATCAGAAGTCCCTCCCCCCCCCGCACCCAGACCGCCACAAGGGTTGTCCCCATCCCCTTCAGCGACTCCTCAAGTTGGGCCCGGCTCACCACCGCATCGTTTGCGGCATCCAGAGCACGGCGCATCCCCTCTTCGGAAATTTCTCTCTCCTCCTCAAGTCGGGCCGTAAACGTATCGGCGGCGATCCGGCTTGCCTCCTTTCCCCCCTTATGTCCTCCCATCCCGTCGGCCACCACCAGCAACGTTCCGCCATAGAGATTGCTCCGGACGACATAGTAGTCCTGATTCTCCTGGCGGTGCAGACCGATATGCGTGCGGGAGACGACCGCAACCTGCTGTCGGGAATTTCTGTCGTTATGGTCTCTGCCGTCGGTCATTGATCCTGTTCTGTCGGGACTCTATTCCGAAAGACTGAAATCGGTCAGCTTGAGGTCCTCCCCCGGTGCAAAGGTAAAGCGTGCGGTCATCTCCTTCTGCGTAAATCCGTCACTCTTGACCAGCGTCACCACCGCTGTCGGTCCGTTGACGGAGAACTTCCTCAGGCTGACGCTCCCCTCGACCAGTTCGGCGGGGAACCCACCCGACTTCCCCTTCAGTTCGTCCGAGGCGTACTGCATCCAGGCTTGTCCCCCCTTGTCGCTGTTGATCAGCACCAGCATCGCCTCGACCGCCGAGCGCATCGAGGAAGAACTCGGCAATGCCGGTTCCTCGTCAGCCGGATTTTCCACACTGTCCCGTACATCGGTCGTGTCCGCCGCAGTGGTATCCGGAGCCGGAGGAGGAATATCGTTCCGCCGGATCGCCTGCTGTCGTTCGCGGACGATCAACCAGTCATCATCGAATCGCCTGACGGTCAGATCGTGAATCGCCTCCCCTTTCAGAATCGTCCCGTCATCTTTCAGACGTTCGTATGTAATGATCCACTGCGTCGTGAAGGTCGAATCATTGGTGACGTTCACGCGGTTGACCTCCACTTCAAGTCGCTCGGTCCGTTCGATCCGGGCAAAGAACTTCTCGTAATCCTCACCGATCGCCTCGCGCCCCACATTCCGCATCCGGAAGAAGGAGACCCCTTCGTCGGCGTACAGGGTCGTCAGGGCCGGCACGTTCCCGTCGTAGGAGAACCGTTTGTAATCGGCGGCGAGTTCCCTGGAGAGTTCCTGCGCACGCTCCTTCGTCAGGGGAGCGGCATTCTCCCGCTGATTCTGCTGATACCAGGTGTAGCCGAAATAGCCCCCGACGGCCAGAACCAGCAGGACAACCGTGACAATCAATCCGACGTTCCCGGACTTCTCATCCTCGGACTCGACCGGGGTTCGCACAGGAGGAGGAGACTGGGGGATCGGGGAATGACCTTCCGGTTGTGACGGTCGGGCCGGACCACCCAGCACAACGGTGGCGTCAGGATCGACCAGCGGAGTCCACTTCGTCTCATCGACAACCTCCAGCGCGCCGAGGAATTCCGCCGCACCGGAAAACCGCTCGGCCGGGTTCCTTGCCGTCGCCTTCCTGATGATCGCAATCGCTCCGTCCGGCACCCGGGGAACAACCGTGCGGGGATCGGGAAGGTCCTGATTCAGGATCTTTCCGATCACCTCGGCATAGTGTGCCGGCGTCTCCTCGGTCCGCGAGAACGGTTTCCTGCCGGTCAGCATCTCGAAAAGGGTCACGCCGAGCGACCAGATATCGGTCCGGTAGTCGATGGCCGATCCCCGGACCTGTTCCGGCGACATGTATTCCGGCGTCCCCAGTCCCTTCTGCGTCCGGGTCTCCCCCTGCTGCCAGGAGAACTTGGCGATGCCGAAATCGGTCAGCTTTGCGTGACCGTCCGGAGCGATCAGAATATTTACAGGTTTGATGTCGCGATGGATGATGTCGTTTTCGTGCAGATGATGGAGCGCGCGGAGGACATCCCGCATGATCTCCCTCGCCCGGTTGAAATCAAGCGGACCGGAGTCCCTGATCAGCTTTGCAAGGGAAAGTCCCGGCACATACTCCATCACCAGAAAGAATTCATCCCCCTGACGGAACCAGTCGAGAAGGGCCACGATGTTCTCGTGACGCATGTTCTGATGGATCTCCGGCTCGCGCCGCAGCCGGCGTTCAAAGTCGGGGGCAAGGTCCTCGATCGGGATCACCTTCACGGCCATCTCCTTCCCGTCCTTCACCCGACGGGCCCGCCAGACCTTGCTCATGCCGCCGGAGCCGATCAGCTCCATCAGTTGATAGCCGTTGACTTCACGTTGTGGTGTCGCGCCGTTCATATCTGCTTGTGCAATGCTGTTTGTTCCGGAAGAATCGTTCCGGTTCGGAATGTGTGATCGCGGATTACTGCCGGGACGGTATTACCCTTCCCCCTGTTCATTCCATCCTGTTCTTCAACCGTTATCGGAGAACATTCGTTCAATCGCTCCATCTTGCGCCGGGAATCACTGCTTTTTGCCGCCGGACGCCTTTGCTGAAGGGGTATACCGCAAAGTGAGGGTAAACAGGCGAGGGGCAAAGGTTTTTCCCCCTACGATCCCCGAATGCCCATCCTCCCCGACACACTCTATAAACTCTTCCCTCCATGAACTCTACGAACACCTCTCCACGACCTCTCCCCCAACTTTTTACGATCAGCATCGCTCACACGCATCGTCGGATTGTCTGTTACGCCTATATTCCGGCGGAGACAGAGGGACGAACCGATGCTTCCGGATGAGTTGCAACAGAGGGACACAATATACAGGGGATGAAAGGAACACCGCTGAACGACAGACTGGTCGACTACATGATCGACCTTTTTCCGAGTGAAGACAACCTGTTGAGGGAATTGCTGGAGGAGGCCGAGAGGGCCGGTATCCCGCCGATACAGATCAGTCCGGAACAGGGAACATTTCTCGGTGTGTTTCTCCGGGCAATCGGTGCCCGCAGGGTGATCGAGATCGGAACGCTCGGCGGATACAGTGCCATCGTGATGGCACGCGCCCTTCCGGAAGGGGGACACGTCGACACTCTGGAGATCGATCCTCTCCACGCCGATTTCGCCCGCGACCAGTTCCGCAAGGCCGGACTCCGGGAGAAGATCACACTTCATCTGGGGGCGGGAGTCGATCTGCTGGAACGGACCCTGAAGGGGAACGAACCCTACGACTTCGCCTTTATCGATGCCGACAAGCCGAGTTACGTCCGGTATGTGGACCTGCTTCTGCCGATGATGCGTCCCGGCGGAGTGATCGCCGGTGACAACGCCCTGGCCTGGGGGGAAGTGGCCGACGAGAGGAGCGACCGGGAGGACGTACAGGGCATCCGGGCCTTCAACCGCTACATGGCCGATCATCCCGACATCGACGCAACGATCGTTCCGGTCGGCGACGGGATGTGCATCGGCGTGGTGAAGGGGAACAACTGAATTCGGCAACGATATCACAACAGCTCAGCAACAGATCGGGGACCGATCCGGCTGCGGCAGATTTTATCATAGAGATGACCCAACAGGAATTCTACGAGGAACTGAAAGGACTGGCGGCACAGAAGGAAATCAAGGTGCGGCTTGAGGCAGGGGATTTCGAGGGGGGATTGTGTACGGTCGATCACCAGCGGGTGATCCTCATCAACCGGCGACATCACCAGACCCGGCGCGTCAACGTCCTGGCGCGCGCTCTCTACGAGGTCGGACTCGACGACCTGTATCTGAAACCGGCCCTCCGCGACAGAATAGAGGATGAAGTGGCGACAAACATGACCGAGGGATAAGGAGGAACCAACGGAATGTTTACAGGATTGGTTGAAGAAATCGGCGAGGTATTCGAGGTCCGGGCAAACGGCGATGCGATCGACATCACCGTGGCGGCTCATCCGGTGCTGGAGGATCTGCAGATCGACGATTCGATCGCTCTGGACGGCTGCTGCCAGACGGTTATCCGGCGGGATGAAGAGACCTTTACGGTGACGGCGGTGGAGGAGACGCTGAAGAAGACGACGCTCGGCTCCTTCGGAGTCGGAACCCGGGTCAATCTGGAGAGGGCTCTGCGCGTAGGGGATCGCCTTGGCGGACACTTCATGCTGGGACATGTCGACTGTGTCGGGGAGATCATCGAGCGGGAAGATCTGGAAAGTTCCCGCCTGTTCCGCATCCGGTATCCGGAAGAATTCGCTCCGCTGGTCATCCCGGTCGGCTCCATCGCAATCAACGGCGTCTCGCTGACGACCGCAGAGGTGGAGGGGAACGCCTGCATGGTCTCGATCATCCCCCATACGCTCGGCGCAACGACCTTCGGCAGACTGAACACCGGAGACCGGGTCAACATCGAGTTCGACATGATCGGCAAATACATCCGGAACATGATGCCGCAATAACATTGCCGTCGCATAGCGGTTACGGCACCTCACACCCCTCCTTCATCACCTCGACAATCGGCAATCGACATTCGTCATTCACGGGAACCTTCCCCCACTTCCGCTCGTTCCGGATACGAACGGCTTTATTCGACATTCTGAAATCGACATTCGACATTTACCTATGCCTCGCGCACTCAGATATTACGTCGACGACAACGGGACGAATCTGATCACCAACGACGAGTGGACGGAGATCGCCCGGCTGCAACACTGGTACAATTCGGAGTTCATCTGGAGTTGCGACCGGATCGACCTGAAGCGCTACATCCTCTTTCCGAACTACGACCACATGCCGGAGATGCCCTATCGGACGGCACGGTATCACTTCCGCAAACGTCTGCTGGCGAAGAAAATCGAGATCGGCAACTGGGTGGAGGCTGTGCAGGCGATGGAGGCCGAAGGGCTGTTTCACGTTCGCTGGGGGGGAACCCGGGAGAACTCGATTGCCAGCGGCATCACACACGTGGCCGACAACGAATACAATGCCTATCTGCTGTGCGAATTCCTGCTGAAGTGCTCCACCATCAGCCGACAATCCGTCTTTACGGTCGAGGACGAGGGACGTTTTGTGTTGCCGGGACGGGCGATGTTCCTCGATGGCGTCGTCCAGGTCTCGGCCGACGATCTGGCCGAACTGGAACATAACGTCGAATTGCTGGACGTCCCCCAGGTCTTCTCGGTCGTCAATCATACGAAGTATGACGATCATCCCCGCTTCTCACAGAACATCGAGGGCTTTTCCGAACTCGACGAGGCGGAAATCGCTGCGGCAGTCGGAAAGCATGGCGGTCTGGGCTTCGGCGAGAACTACGACACGCACTGGGGAGATCACAAGGGGTTGAACCTTCAGCAGCGGGCACGCAAGGTGGAATTGACCGGGGAACGGAAATAGCTCGTACATTGTGTTGAGGATGTATAGCAAACCGAACGAAATATGGCTCGACTCCTGCAATCTCTGCGGCTCGGTCGATTATGAACGACTGGACTTCCGCCAGGTGACGCTCCACCGTTGCCGGGTCTGCGGTCTGGCGCATCATGCCCGGCAGGGGAATCTTCATCGGGCAGACGGCTTCGCAGCGG
>CAMLOB010000060.1 GCA_946481475.1 uncultured Chlorobiota bacterium
GACCTATACCTACTATCTCCGCAAAGGGGTCATGTTCCACGATAACCCCTGCTTCCCCGACGGAAAGGGACGGGAGATGAAGGCGAGCGACGTGAAATACTGCTTCGACCGCATTCTCGATTCCCGCACCGGCACAAAAGGGGCCGATTACTTCCGCGACAAGGTCGTCGGCGCGCAGGAATACTTCTCGGCAACACTGGAAGACGGCGGGAACGTTCCCGAGGGGGGCGTCTCCGGCTTCGAGGTCGTCGACGACTACACGTTCCGCATCCGGCTTCTGGAACCCTTCCCCGCCTTCAAGTACTATCCGGCCCTCGGCATGTGCTACATCTATCCTCGGGAAGCGGTCGAGAAGTACGGACAGGATTTCTTCCGGAACATCGTGGCGACCGGGCCGTTTGTGCTGAGAAGGTGGGAGGCCGACCGCGAGCTGATTCTGGAGCGGAACCCGAACTACTGGCGGACCGACGAGCACGGCAACCGGCTCCCCTTTCTGGACACGATCCGGGTCACCTTCAAGAAAGAACAGACAACGATGCTGACGGAGTTCACGAAAGGGAATCTGGAGGAGAACTACCGCATCCCGCCGGAGTACGTGGAGACGATTTTCGAGAAGCGGGCCGTCGGTTCGGATGACCCGTGGAAACTGAAAGGTGAGTACGAGAAGTTCACGCTCCACGTGATCCCCTCGATCGCCACGCAATACTACGGCATGCTGACCACCGACCCGATCTTCCGGGACAAACGGATCCGCCAGGCTTTCAACTACGCAATCGACCGGGAACGGATCATCGCCTTTGTCCTGAAGGGACAGGCGTCCGGTCCGGCGATACACGGACTGGTCCCCCCCTCGATGCCGAACTATCCGGCCGACATGGTCAGGGGCTATACCTTCAATCTGCCGAAGGCAAAGGAGCTGATGGCCGAGGCCGGGTATCCGGACGGAAAGGGCTTTCCGCAGATCACGCTCCAGTTGAACTCCGGAGGGGGGCGCAACGAGAAAGTGGCCGAGGCGATTCAGGACCAGTTGAAAAAGAATCTGGGAATCGACGTGGAGATGAAGCAGGTCCAGTTCGCGCAGCATCTGGATATGATCGACAAGGGAGAGGCTCCCTTCTTCCGTCTTGCATGGATCGCCGACTATCCGGAACCGGAGAACTTCCTGAACCTTCTCTGGGGAAAGAATGCCGCACCTGAAGGACAGATTTCACCGATCAACTCCACCCGCTACAACAACCCGGCCTTCGACGCCCTCTTCGAGCAGGCGATGAACACGCCGGACGACGCCGAACGCTACAGCCTCTACGCCCAGGCCGAACAGATCGCCGTCGACGACGCGCCGATGCTCTGGATTTACCACGACCTCGATTTCCGGCTTGTGCAGCCCTGGGTCCGGGGATATACCTCGAATCCGATGGATCGCCGCGACCTGACCGGCGTCTGGTTCGATTACTCCGAAGGGGGCAACTGAGGCATGATCTCCGGTTTCAACCGCATTGACAGATGGAATGGAAGGGGAAGAGAGACCGTGACGTTCTCCGGAAGTCGGTTCCTCTCCCTGTTTGCCGTCAGCCTGTCGGCATTGCTCTTTGCGGCGTGCGCCGGTGAGAGCGGACGGGACGTCTCGAACACGTTTTACTTCAATATGAACTCCGAGCCGAACTCACTCGATCCGATCCAGATAAGCCAGCAGGCTTCCTGGTGGATCGGTGAGCAGATATACGACGGACTGCTGTCGCTCGACGCGGGAATGAACCCGGCGCCGGCGATTGCCCGGAGCTGGGAGACGAGCGAGGACGGGCTGACCTGGACGTTCCATCTGCGGAGCGACGTCCGCTTCTGCGACGATCCCTGCTTCGCTGACGGGAAGGGACGGAAGGTGACCGCCGGGGATGTTCTCTACAGCTTCGAGCGGGTCTGCACGCCGGGGAAATCGAGCGGGTTCTGGATCTTCCGCGGAAAAGTTCGCGGAGCCGATGAGTTCTATGCAAGCCGTCAGGAAGAGGGGAACGCCGAGCCTCTCCCCCACGTCTCCGGCTTTGCCGCGGTTGACGACACGACCTTTACGATCTCCCTCTCCACTCCCTTCCCTCCGTTCGCCTATACGCTGACGACGCCCTTCTGCTATATCGTCCCCGAGGAAGCGGTGGAACGCTACGGGACGGACTTCTTCCGCCATCCGGTCGGCACCGGACCGTTCAGAATGACCGAGTGGGAGGCCGGAAGGGATATCGTCCTGGTCAGAAACGAAAACTATTACGAGCGGGACGAAGAGGGGAATCCTCTCCCCTACCTCGACTCGGTTGTCGCCTCCTTCAAGACCGACGCTTCCACCGAGTTCGCCGAATTCCAGAAAGGAAATCTGGATCTGCTGACGCAGATCGATCCGACCTTCGCCGAGCGGGTGCTGAGCGATGACGGCTCGAAGCTGAGCGAGGAGTTCGGCACCTACAAGCTCTATTCGCAGCCCGGCATGTCGGTGGAGTATTACGGCATCACGCTCGACACAACCACGCGGGCAGTACGCGAGGACAACCGGCTGGCCGAAAACGTCTATCTGCGCCGGGCGATCAACTACGCGATCGACCGGGAGAAGATCACCCGCTTCGTCCTGAAGGGACTGGCCCTTCCGGCAACGAACGGTCCGATACCCCCGTCGACGCCCGGCTTCACCGGCGTGGAGGGATACCGGTACGATCCGGAGATGGCCCGCCTGATGCTTGACTCGGCCGGGTATCCGGACGGAGCCGGACTGCAACCCCTCCATCTGCAGGTCAGCAACAACCAGCGGACCGGATCGGTGGCCCAGGCGGTGAAAGAAGACCTGAAGAAAGTCGGCATCGAGATCGAATTGAAGCAGGTGGAGCACGCAACCCACCTGAAGCAGGCCGACGACGGAGAGATCGGCTTCTGGCGGACAAGCTGGCTGGCCGATTATCCCCACGCCGAGAACTTCATGGCGAATTTCTACGGTCCCTACAGCAAACCGGCCGGACCGAACAGAGCGCGCTATCGCAACCCGGCAGTCGATTCCCTCTACGAGGCGGCATTGAATCCGGGATTGACGAAAGAAGAGTGGAGTGCCCTGTACGGCGAGATGGAGCGGATCGTTCTGCGGGATGCCCCCTGGATTTTCCTCTACTACAGCGTGGTCCGCCACATGACGCAACCCTGGATTGAAAACTACCGGCCCACTCCGCTGCAGACGTTTGACCTGACCCGCGTACGAAAGAATTCAACATCGATAACTTCATAACCACCGGGAGATTCGTGATTTCGAGAAGAACGCTACCGACTATTGCCTTGATTCTGCTGCTTGCCCTTCCGGGAGGAGCGACGTTTGCCCACGGACTTACCGCTCTGACGGAGAGCGCCATGCCGCTGGAGGCGGCAAAGGATGCGGCGCTTCACGCGGTTAAGAAGAAGAAAAAGAAGAAACGTCGCGGCAGCCGCAGAACCGCATCCAGACGCTACACGTTGCGGGGAAATCCCGAGGTAACCCGCAAGGTTGCCACGCAACTGATCGCAGAGAAGCTTCCGGAGCTTGCACGCCTGGTGGATATCGAGGTGCCGGAAGAGGAACCGGCAGTCTCCGCAACTCTTCACGATTCGGAAGACCCGACGGCAGCCGAGCCGGGAACCGCACCGCAGGCCGCAGCCGCAGTGGGGGCAACGGCGGCCGCACGGATCACGACCGGATCGGACTACGACGACTCCGAACTTTCGGAGGCCGAGGATCCGGACCGGTTGACCGCAGAGGATGAAGAGATGCTCGAAGAGGTGGACGACCTGACGATTCAGGACTTCTACAAGGAATTCACCGACTACATGGCGGCCCTGAACGACGAAGTCTACGTCACCGACAACGGCATCGACATCCAGCTCGCCATGGAGGGATTGATGGAATGGCTGGGGACCCGCTACCTGTTCGGAGGGACGACAAAGAGCGGTATCGACTGCTCGGCTTTCACGCGAACGATGTACCGGTGCGTCGGCTACCAGCTCCCCCGGACGGCCGCCGCACAGTGGGATGCAAGCGAGGACGAGATCGCCTACGAGGAACTGCAGTTCGGAGACCTGGTCTTCTTCAACACCCGGAGCGCCGTCTACGTTTCTCACGTCGGCATGTATCTTGGGAACGGCATGTTCGCCCACGCATCAAGCCGCAACGGCGTCACCGTCTCGTCGCTGGAATCGAACTACTACTCCACCCACTTTATCGGCGCCCGCCGCTATGACGTGGCCGCAGCACTGCTGGAGGCCGAAGAGGGAGAAGATGTCGCCCAGATGTCGGCACCGCAGGCCGGGAACGCAACGGAGACCGCAAACTGAAACTTCTTCCTGCAGTAAGAAGCGGGGAGAAGGCGGGGAGACGGGATCCCGAGACGGAATCACGCAGGAGAGAAGGATGAAAGGAGAAGAGAGATCATGCACGTTCTCGAACACAAGAGAAAGAAGTACTCGCTGACGAACGACGGAACGCTTGAACTTTTTTTTCTCGGCACGGGGACGGCATTCTCCCATCGTCTGGGGCACACGAACTTTCTGATCGTCAAAGGGGAAGATCATCTGCTGGTCGACTTCGGGACGGCCGGACCGGAACGACTCCGATCGGTGGCCGGTCTGGACCCGAACGACATCCGCATCTTCCTCCCCACCCACGCCCACGCCGATCACATCGGCGGTATGGAGTACCTGACCGTCTGGAACCGCTATGTGAGGAGGAATACCGATCCGGCAAATCCCCGACTGAAGGTTGTCGTCACCGAAGAGTTCGCCCGGGAATTATGGCGGATGACCCTGCGGGGAGGACTTGGATTCAACGAGACGGGAATGGACGGAAGGGACGAGCTTTTCGGAACGTACTACGAAGTCATTCATCCGGAAGCCCTGCCCGATACGGAACGGGAGACATGGTCGGTTCAGGTCGGATCGATCCGTCTGGAACTCTTCCGGACCCGTCATGTGCTGGGGAGCGCAGCCGACGACGGTATGGGTTTCCGGAGCCACGGTCTCTTCATCGACGATCGCATTTTCTTTTCGGGAGATTCGGCCTTCGACCCCGAACTGATCGGCCTCTACAGCAACCGGGCCGAATTCTGGATCCATGATGCCGGCATCTACACCACTCCTCTCCACGCATCGCTTGAAGAACTGCGGAGTCTGCCGGAAGAGATCAGACGGAACATGCTGCTGGTGCACTATCCGGAGGGGGCCGAGGAGATTCCGGTGCCGGACTTTCGTGGATGGGTCGACTTCGGTCTGCGATATATTTTCGACTGATCTTCCACTCCGAGCGCCCGGCTCATCGCAATGGCCTCGAACTCTTCGGCTCTCCTTGCAATTGTCCGGACCATATCGCGAAAGATGAAGAGATGGAAGGGATAGCTGATCCACCAGTAGAGCATCCCCCGCAATCCTTTCGGAGCGAAAACGGCTGTCTGTCTCAACTCCGTTTTTCCGGGAGCATCGTCTCTGGTCTCCCATTGCAACCAGGCCTTTCCCGGAAGTTTCATCTCCGCACGGAGTCGCAGCAGACAATCCGGCACCACCTTTTCGACGCGCCAGAAATCGAGAGCGTCCCCCGGAAGGAGGAAGTTGGGATCACGGCGCCCGCGGCGCAATCCAGGCCCTCCCACCAGAGCGTCGATCATCCCCCGAACGCCCCACAGCCAGTTCCAGCGGAACCATCCGTTCTCCCCTCCCGATCTTGAACATTCCTGAAAGACGATCGCAATGGGAGCATCGACGGAAACCGTCTGGATCTCCCGGATCAATCCCTCTTTCTCCTCAAGCACAAAATGGTCGGCTCCCCCCAGCGAATCGCTCCACCGCGTCTCGATCTTTCCCTCCTCCACATTTGCCAGAGCCTTCCGCAATGCCGTCCGGTACGAAGCCGGCCGGATGTCCGGAAAAAGCCGTTCGGCCCTGGTCGTCTCCGCAGCGAGGGGATGAATCAATCCCTCCACCAGTGGAATCGCCAGCCGGTTCGAGATCGGCGTGATCAATCCGATCCATCGGGCCGCAAGTCGCGGCGTCAACAGGGGGACCGGCACGATCAGCCGGGGCAGTCTTCGCTCGTCGGCATACTCAAGCATCATCCGCCTGAACGTCAGGGATGCCCCTCCCACTTCGACGACTCCGGCAGGAGCGATATCGACCGCATCGGTCAGATACCGCAGAATATCGTCGACTCCTATCGGTTGCACGCTGTTCCGGACCCATTTCGGCGTTATCATCATCGGTAGCCGTTCGGTCAGATACCGGACCATTTCAAAGGAAGCCGAACCGGGACCGATAATCGGTCCGGCCCTGAACTCGGTCACCGGCAACGTCTCGGCCAGAATTTCTCCCACTTCCTTTCTGCTGCGGAGATGAGGAGAGGGGGTCTTTCGCTTCGGTTGAAGTCCGCCGAGATAGATAACGTGAGGAATTCCTGATGCGGCTACCCGAAAGTTCCGCGCGGCCATCCGATCCCGTTCCTCGAAATGTTTTCCGGCTCCCATCGAATGGACCAGATAGTAGGCGATGTCAATATCGGCGGCAAGCTCGCCGAGCGTGGAGAGATCGAGGAGATTTCCCCTCCGTATTTCAACATCCTTCGACCACGAGCGGCCGGCAACCCGATCCGGATCTCTCACCAGAACGCAGACCTGATGTCCGGCCGCAAGCAGAAGCGGAATCAAGCGGCCACCGATATACCCGGTAGCACCCGTTACCAGAATGTTCATTCAATACTCACACATTATTTACCGTCGCCGATCATCCGATACTCATCCTGCTCATCTTTGTCAGAGACATACGGACAAACACCTGCGGGCTGCAGAAAATTCCCTTCTTTCGGCTTGATTCCCTTTTCTGGCTCATTCAGGACTGATTTCGGACCGATGAAGAAATCGCGGCATAAAAGCAAGGCATCTGCTGAACTTCTGAAATCCGACTCGTGTTATTCTCTCGTAGTACTTGCGGCGCCTTGCGAAGAGGCGGTTCGAAGCGATTCACAAACATCGAGGTAACGATATCATGGTACTCAAGCTGAAGCACGTGTTTCTTCTGACGGCAATCACAGGAATCATTACCGCCGGATGCAGTGAAGACGAAACGAATCCGGATCCGACCGAGGCGCAGACAATCGAAGTTCTTTCGGATCAGGCTCCGGACAACGGCCGGGTCACTCTTTCCAAAGTCATTTCCGATCAGGCCGGATGGGTGGTCATTCACCGGGACAACGGGTCGGGCGCACCGATGGTCCCACAGATCATCGGCAAGGCACAGGTCAGCACCGGAACAAACAATGATGTCATGATTACACTGGACAGTACGGTCACCGACGGCGAGATCCTCTGGGCAATGCTTCACGTCGATGACGGCCAGGCGGGAACGTATGAGTTTACCGGGAGCGGATCGCCCGACCAGCCGGCAATGGAAGACGGAGCGATCGTGATGAGATCCTTCACTATCAACCAGACCGATCCGCTGGTCGAGGTCTCGGACCAGACACAACTGAACAACGGCGTGACGATCGCATCGGTCAAGTCGCCGGAGAACGGATTCATCGTCATCCACGCCGGCAGTACAAGCGGCACTCCGGCCGAAGTCCTCGGATTTACGCCGGTACAGGCCGGAGAGAACACCAACGTCATGGTCACTCTTGACAAGAGCGCAACCGGCACGGTGGAGGATGGTGACAAACTCTGGGCGATGCTCCACTATGATCGGGGAACCGAGGGGACCTACGAATTCCCGGGGACCGACATCCCGGTAACTGTGAACGGTGAAGTGGTGATGCAATCCTTTGTCGTCTCGGGCGAGGCGCCGCAGCTTACGGTAAACGACCAGAGCGGAGGGAACAGCGTCACCATCGCAACAGTAAGCGTTCAGGGTCCGGCCTGGGTGGTGATCCACCGGGACAACGGCAGCAACGGACCGGTAGTTCCGGGAATCATCGGCAAGACCCGACTCTACAACGGCACCGGCACGGACGTGGAGATTCAGCTTGACGAAAGCGTCAACACCGGACAGAAACTCTGGGCGATGCTCCACTACGATACCGGCATCATCGGAACGTATGAGTTCAACGGATCGAACGGACTCGATCTGCCGATCATCGTCGACGGCAATATCCGGATGCAGTCCTTCATGATCCAGTGATCGCTTCGGCACATGCCGGGGGGCCGAGACAGGCTTTCCCATGCGACAACCCGACGTCCGCTTCTGATTCAGGAGCGGGCGTTGTATTTTCACGCCGTTCCGTCCGGGCATATCGGCTTTCAGCGGGACGGAATCCCTCCGCAACGTTACCATTCACACAGGAGGAATCGACACATGAGATTTCCACGCTGCCTATCACCGTTCCTTCTTCCCGCTCTTTCAGCGTTCTTTCTCACATCATGCGGCGACAACGGGACCACTCCCCCGGATGCCGACGCGACGGCCGGAGCCCGCATTGCCGCAGAGGACGGGCAGACACCGGACAACGGAATGATCGTGATCGACACGATCAGCGCAACGCAGTCCGGATGGATCGTCATCCATCGGGATAACGGAGCCGGAGAGCCGGCAACACCCGGGATCATCGGCAAAGGATATTTCGACTCGGGCACGACCGTTCGACTTTCCCTTCTCCTGGACAGTGCCGTCTCCGACGGAGAGAAGCTCTGGGGAATGCTCCACAGCGATGACGGAGAGATCGGAACGTATGAGTTCAACGGCGAGGGAACACCTGACCAGCCGATATCAAACGACGGCAGAGTTGTGACGGCCTCTTTTACGATCAGCCAGACCGATCCGATGGTGGCCGCCGGCGGACAGCTTCCGATCGACAACGGCCTGATGATCCGAAGCACGGCAACGCCCGAGAACGGATGGATCGTCATCCATGCAAACGTCAACGGCGGACCGGGACCGGTGCTGGCCTATGCGGCGGTCTCGAAAGGGATGAATACGGATGTCCGCGTTACTCTTCCGGACGATCCGAACAGTCCGGTGCGGAGCGGAGACACACTCTGGGGAATGCTCCACTACGACCGGGGAGCGGAGGGGACCTACGAGTTTCCCGGAGCCGACATCCCGGCCCGGTTCCGCAACGGAGAGATTGTGATGATCCCCTTGGTCATCACCGAACCGGTCGCTCCATCGATCGCGGTCAGCGATCAGGAAGTCATCGAAAAGAGGATCGTTGTCGACAAGGTGATCGTCCCCCGGCCCGGATGGATCACAGTGCAGCGGGACAACGGCAAAGGCGGACCGATCAGCGGCGACGGAATCGGACATGCATATATCCTGACCGGAGAGAACACCAACGTCTCCGTCACACTTTCCGAGAGCGTCAGCAAGGGGGGAACGCTCTGGATTGTTCTGCACGATGACGACGGGACGCCCGGGGTCTTCGACTACCCGGATTTCGACCTGCCGTTTCTGGTCGACGGAGAGAAAGTTGCCGTCAGGTTCACGATCAAATAGGGAACGGTCGAAACCGGAACAATTCTTGCGGCCTGATAAACCTGAAGGTGGTGAGGAGTTGCACGGCCCGGCAACTCCTCACCACGTTGCCGATCACCTGGAGTGCGCAGACCGATTGTGCTGATACACCGGAACGTATTCACTGACGCAGCGAACACATGATGAGATACGGACACATCCCGATCATTCTGTTCCTCCTCTGGAACACTTCCATTCTTTCGGGGCAGAACCTGCCCGACAGAATCGTCACGTTCGATCCGCTCGGCGACACGACCGTCGGGACCGAGGGATTTATCCCCCTTCCGGGAGCAAGACTCTACGGCGAATTCTCGCGCTACGGCAACGGAACCGGGGCCACACACCGATGGAATGCAAAGCTTGGAGGATATGCGGAGTTCCTTCGGTGGGATTCCACGTGGAGCGTCGCGCTGGCCGGGACGATGGAAGTGATCGTCGACTCGACGAACGATATCGAGTTCAACCCGCGCGCAATCTTCTGGGAAGAGGGAGTGATGATCTCCGCTCTTGCTCCGTGGGACCGGGACGAATCGATCCAGTTCGGGTACATGCACCGTTGCAAGCACGACATCGACAACATCGAGCGATTCACCGGAAGCGGCGAGATTGCGCAGCGAACGCTGATCTTCAGCGGTCCGTTCCTCCGCCTGCTGAAGCGCCCGGTGAAAATACTTGACGGCCCGCTCGATCTCTATGCCGGCGGCTCACTCCGCTTCGACTGGTTCCTCCACACACTCGACACCCGCTGGGGAAGGACCGATCCGGAAGAGGAGTGGAACGTTGAAGATCTGATCGGATCGTTAACCGGCGAGGTCCGGTTCGAGGGACGTTTTCCGAACAACCGGATCGCCCTGCACGCATCGGCAAGCTGTATGCTCACCCTCTTCTCCCCCGGCGACCGGACGGTAATGGAAGCCGAAGCCCCGTTTGCCGAGTTCGGTCTGGACTTCTACAATCCGCGCGGCGCGGCCTTCACAATCTTCGCCCGGGGAGAATGGCAACGGGACGACGGCATCCTGACGACACCGACACAGGCCTCTCTCTTCCTCTTCGGTGTGAGGACGTCGAGCTTTGTGGGGATGTGGTAAACACGGGTAATTTTCGATGTGCGAACGGCGATTGTCGAATGGGAGACTCGCCGGATCTTGCCCGGCGATCCCGCCCATCGATTGCATTCTTCTCTGGATTCTTCGTTTAGAGGGCTTCTTGAAAGTAGCCTGTGTGCTCCTGTGGTCTGAGCAGTCACAGAGAAGTATCAGGGAAATGCTCTACCACTTGGTGATTCTTCGTGCTCTTGGTGTCCGCCGCGGCGGATGGTGGTTGATCTCACCATCCGCCGCAGCGGACACAAAGGGCGCCAGGTACCACGAAGCACAGAGACTTCTGCAATTCGTCACTTTTAAGACACCCTCTTACTGCCGCAATACCTTGAATTCCGTCCGGCGGTTCCGACTTCTTCCCTCCTCCGTAGCGTTCGGTTCCTTCGGCCGCAACTCGCCGTAGCCGACGCAGCGAAGCCGGGACGGGTCGATGCCGAGTCCGGTCAGAACTTCACAGACCGCGTTCGACCGCTTCTCCGACAACTCCTGATTGTACTCGACCGTACCGACCGAATCGGTGTGTCCGGCCACTTCGATGACCATGCGCGGATTCCTTTGCATCTCCTCAACCCACGGCCGGATGTACTGGCGCGCTCCGGGAAGCAACTCTGCGCTGTTGTATGCGAAGAGTATCCGGTTCGGAAGATCGGGTGGCGGCACGAAGGTCGTATCCCGTGAACTGTATCCGTACTTCTCATACACTGCCGTCCCACCGATCGCCGCCCCTCCCCCCGGAGGATTCAGCGCAATGGTGACGATATGCTTGCCGTCGACGCGGGGCGGTTTGTAGCGGATCAGATAGTAGTTCCGCAGGCTCAGATAAATATCCTTGAAGATCGCCTCCAGTTCTTTCGGGTCGTTCGTCTGATAAAACCGTCCTCCCGTTCCCGAGGCCAGATCGCTCAGCACATCCCGGTTCACCGCCCCGAAGGCGACCGCAAAGACCGGGATGTTGTTGTTCTTGCAGAAGTCGTAGAGATCCGAGGAGGTGATCTTGCTGGCGTTGTCCTCCCCGTCGGTGAAGAGGATCAGAGCGCGCGGATGGTCTTTCGGCGACTTGACGATCTGATCTCCCCCCAGCTTCCCGGCGGCGTAGAGAGCCGTATATCCCCCGAAGCCGTTCAGCCCGGTCCGTCCGTACTGCGTAATCAACTCCTCTTTCGACTGCGTCGGCGGCACCACCAGTTTCGGCGTGTCGTCGAACTTCACGATCGTGATCCGATCCTGCGGCAGCTTCAGGTTGATAAAGGAGACGGCGGCATTCTCCAGAAACATGATGTTCGACCCCATCGAACCGGAGTAGTCCAGAGCCAGAGCGATCTCGAACGGAATGCCGTCCTTGTCGCTGAACTCCCGGACCTGGCCCCATAGCAGTTCGGCGACGGCTTGGCTCGGGGTTGTGTCGGTGTCGGGGCGCATCAACACGCGGGCCGTCCCCTGCCGGCGCGTGAACTCGAACACCGGCAGGTTGCTATCCCCGTTGCGCCATCCCCTCGTGGTGTCCGGGGCCGCGTGCAGACTGGCGAGCACACCCTGGATTGCCAGCCCTGTGGGCATCAA
>CAMLOB010000061.1 GCA_946481475.1 uncultured Chlorobiota bacterium
CAGCGTCTGCTACCACGCGTCCGGCTTCCCCGGCCCGTACCTGAACTACCAGCGGGGAGCCATCGCACTGGCACAGAAAGATTACCCGAAGGCCGTGGAATACGGCGAGGCCCTGCTCGGCTTCGACTCCACTCTCTCCGAACCGTATCTCCTGCTGATCAGCATTGCGCTTGAGCAGGAGGATTATCCCGCCCTGGCCGAATATCTGGAGCGGATGCAGTTGAGCGGAGCGGACGAAATCGCCTTCGAGAACATCGATGCCGATCCGGTTCTGGCCGGCTTCGCCGCGTCGCCGGAATACAGGGAACTGGAACGGAAATACAGACAGGAAACCCCGGCATACGAGTGAACAAAAAACGGATGGAGACGAATCCGCGCCGATCCGTCTCCATCCGTTGTATCCGTGTACGATTTCTCTGCCGGCTCTGTCAGAACCCGACGCCTGCCGGAGTTCCTCCCCCCTCTCCCTCGCCACCGTCGCGACGCTGACGGCGACGCTGCTGCATCTGATCCTGCTGACCGAAGTTCCACGAGAACGTAAGTGTCCCGCGCCGTGATTCCCATTTGCGGTTTACCTCTACGTAGTAGCTGGGATCGTCACGCATCAGATCGAATTTCATCGTGTTGAAAATATCGCTTACCCGCAGACTGAGACTTGCCCGCTTCTCCAGGAACGTCGCCTTCAGCGCTCCGTCCAGCGACTGCATGGCGGTAATCTCTCCGCGACTGATCTTGATCGGCGCGCGGTAGAAGTAGTTCGTCTGAAAGTCGAGCCAGGGGAGACTCGTCAGCGTGGCGTTCGCACTTGCGGACCATCCGAAAGCGTTGTTCGCCAGATCGGTCTCGACGTTGCTTCCATCCAGATCAAACTGATAGAGACTGAGATTTGCAAAGCCTCTGAGCCGGTCCTTCACGCGGAACGTCCCCACAACTTCGGCACCGTACGTCTGGGTGGTGGCAAAATTTTCCCAGGTAGCCGTCGAGACGCCGTTGCTGTCGACCGTCAACCAGCGTTCGATCAGATCGGTCGAGTAGCGATAGTAAGGGGAAACGCTGACCGATCCCCAGGAGGTGAACTGATTGAAGCCGAGCTCGATCGCGTCGATGTATTCCGGACGGAGATAGGGGTTCCCCTGACGCAGATTCAGGCGGTCTTCATACTGCGGGAACGGATTCAGTCGCCAGACTCCCGGACGATTGATCCGTCTGCTGTAGGAGGCGCGAAGCCGGGTGGCCTCTCCCAGAGAGTAGGAGGCCGAGGCGCTCGGAAAGAGACTGAAATAATCGTTCTCGAAGGTCTCGTCGGTCGTCACCAGATCGAAATCGGTCAGCGCCTGTTCGGCCCGCAGACCGACCTGCGCGTCGAGCTTGCCGAACTGATGGTTGTAGATGGCGTAGGCCGCGTGGATATGTTCGTCGTAGATGAATTCATTGTTCAGATCGACATCCGGCTGGAACTCACCGGCAACCGGATTGAAGCTTTCGGAATAGTACGTGTTGTTGATCCGCGTCAGGTCTCCCTTGTACCCGGTCTCCAGTCTCCCCTTCTCGCCGATCGGCCTGATATAATCCACCCGGAAGGTCCCCCCGAAGTTCCTGTCGTTGTTCTCGGTCAACTGGCGCGCCACCACCGAATCGCTTGCGAACTCGCCGTTCAGGCGTTCGGTATAGTTTCCGTCCCCTTCATCATCATCGCTGAAGTAGCGGGCCTCCACGGAGAACTCGTGGTTCGACGCCTGCTTGATCCAGCGGTAGGCCAGCGTGTAGTCCATGTTGAATCCGCCCCGACTGTTCGGACTGTTCCTCAGCGTGCTGTCCGTTTCGCTCCCCCCCTGCTCCCTGATCGCATAGGAAATCCGGTCATCCCCCTGTCCGGAACGGTGACTGAGCAGTGCGGTCAGCGAAAGGGAGTTGACGTCATTGATCGCGTAGTCGAGCGTGGTGTTCAGGACGTGGGAGCGATGGAGGCTGCTGCCGGAGAAATCCTGGTTCAGGATCGTTACCGGGTCGGCCAGACGGTTCTCCCGGTAGACGATCCCCTCGGCATCCCACTCTCCGTAGTTGAAGCTGTAGCTGGAGAAGAGGGTCAGCTTGTTCTTCCGCCAGTTCAGCGATCCGCCGGCATTGTAGCTGTCTCCCGTTCCGGCACTCAGGTTGACGCTTCCGCTGACCCCTCCCTGATCCTTCCGCTTCTCCAGCACGATGTTGATAATGCCGGCCATGCCGTCCGGATCGTACTTCGCCGACGGATTCGGAATCACCTCGACACTTTTGACCATATCGGCCGGAAGCCCCTTCAGATAGGCCGAAAGAGCCTCGCCGCTGATCGGGACCGGACGGTCGTTGATATGAACGGCCACGTTCTGGCTCCCCCGCAGACTGACGTTGTCGTCGATGTCGACTTCGACCTGCGGCACGGTCTTCAGCACGTCGATGGCGTTTCCTCCGGCGGTGACCGGCTGATTCTCGACGTTGTAGACCGTCCGGTCGGAACGGAACTCGATGTCGGAACGCTCTCCGGTCTTCGTCACCCCTTCGGTCTCGAAGTCTTCGTCCGGCTGCATCCGGATCGTCCCGAAGTCGAACTTCATGGCGCTCCGGGTGATCTCGACCGACGGGATAACCTGCGGCAGGTAGCCGAGTGCATTGATTTTCAGATAGTATGAACCGGGCGGAAGTCCCTCAAGCGCGATCGTCCCGTCCCCTCTGGTTGCCGCTCCGGTCACCAGCGTGGAATCGGCACTCTTCCAGATGGCGACGGTCGCCCCCGGAATCGGCTCTCCCGTATCATCTCCGGTAATGGTGCCGACAAGACTGCCGGAGGGCATCATCCCTCTCCCTCCCGGCTGTGCGCGAAGCATTGCAGGAAGCGCAAGGGAGATGAGGAGAGCGGCGGCAAGAACGTAATTGCGAATATGCTGTTTCATAAAAGGTCTGTGGTTTCTCGATTTCAGTCGGCAACGTGTACGAACGGAACATCCGCGATCCGGCTGGAGGGTCGTCCGCAACGGGTCGCCTCTACGGGAAGTCTGCGACAAGGATTCAGTCTGCCGGACTGCCTGCCCTTTTGTGCGGGTTCGGACGAAGTCGGGAAGGGAGGGTTCCCTTTCACCGGTTGCGGATTGCGACTTCTGCACGTTTCGATCACTCAAGGAATACACGCAAAGCGCATTCAAGCACTCAAGTCCGCAGGCGAGATAACAGAAAGAAGAGACATCACGACAGGACAGGAACTCCGGAAGAAATCAGAGGGTTTTCTCCTCACTTACAGTCTGCACAGAAAGAATCGGTTTCGGCACAATTATCCGGAGAAACCATCAGAGACTTGACAGAGAAAACGAATCCCTTTAATTTCACGCTTACCCTCATGTTCCTGAACAGTCTCTCTCATATCTTCTTCAGGGAAGCCATGACGGACAAGACCACACTTGTCGGGCGTATCGAAGCAGTGCGGCGCTTCAATCGGTTCTACACGCGGAAGATCGGTGTTCTGGGAGAAGGGTTGCTGAGCAGCGCTTTCTCACTGGCCGAAGCACGTCTGCTCTACGAACTGGCCCATCGAGAGGAAACCACGGTAAAAGAACTGAGCCGCGATCTGGAACTGGAACCGGGATATCTGGGACATCTGCTGCGGGGTCTGCGCAGAGACGGTCTGCTCCGGAGCAGACCGTCCGATGCCGATGCAGGACCGGATCTGCTGTCGCTGACCGAGTCGGGACAGGAAGCATTTGCCGAACTCAACGCCGATTCGCGCAAACGGATCGGTGAACTGCTGAACGGACTGTCCGACGCCGAGCAAGAACGACTGATCGAAGCGGTGGAGACGATCCGGGACCTTCTGGGGGGAGAACCGGAACGGAAAGCTCCCTATATCATCCGCTTCCCGCAACCGGAAGATATGGAATGGATCGTCCGGCGACACGGCAGTCTCTACGCCGAAGAGTATGGCTGGGACAACCGATTCGAGAGACTGGTGGCCGATGTGGTTGCGGAGTTTGTGCAGAGACACGACCCGGAGTGGGAACGTTGCTGGATAGCCGAGAAGGAAGGGATCAATGTCGGTTCGGTCTGTCTGGTAAAGAAGTCGGAGACGACCGCACAGTTACGGCTGCTGCTGGTGGAACCGTCGGCGCGGGGACTGGGGATCGGTCGACGTCTGGTGCGGGAATGCACACGTTTTGCAAAGGAACGGGGCTATACAAAGATCACGCTCTGGACGAACAGTATCCTGAGCAACGCCCGGAGCATTTATGAGAAGGAAGGATACCGGCTGGTGAAGGAAGATCCGCACGATCGATTCGGCAAGGAACTGATCGGACAGTACTGGGAGTTGGATCTGTAGAGGACCGAAGACTCAGAGTTCGTTCGACTCATCCGATTCATCCAGTCCCCCAGCTTCCAGCGCCGCATCCAGATCCTCGAAACGTTCAACTACTGCAACGCGCTCATCTTCCACGCAAAACCGGGAAGCGACCCTCGCCTCGCCGATAAAGTCCCCTGTCTCGACCGATCTCCAGACCCCATACTGTTCCACCACCACAGTCCTCCCCCGCACAAACGTGCGTCCCGATTCCAGCGTCAGTCCGGCCCGGGCAAGCCAGTCGTGCAGGAGATCAATGCCGCGACCGGAACCGCGGGGACCGACGATTTCTATATCCGGATTCGACAACTCGTTCAGGCGTTCGACATCCCGTTGGTTGGCGGCTTCGATCCAGGCAAGGACAACGGCAAGTGGTGTTTTTTTCATAGTGCTTCAGGTTGTCGGGGTGGTTGTCGGAATTGACGGGAGATGTTGGTTGTGAGCAGTCAGCTATGAGCTATGAGCAGTCAGCTATGAGCTGGGAGCGGTCAGCTATGAGCTGGGAGCGGTTAGCTATGAGCTTCAGGAAGAGGGCTTTCCGATGCCTTGAGTTCAGAATTTTGCCTTCCGACTCTTGACTTCCGACTCTCCAACTCCCCTCACCCCGCAACGCCAACCCTCGGCCCCTCGGAAAGAACACCTCCCCACTCTTCAACCATCAATCCCCGAAATCTATACCTGTCGGCCCCTCCGGTCCCCGCTCTCCTTCTCCGCTCCCTTCCCTCCGCCGCCGGTTCTCTTCCTGTCCGAAATTCCAACTGAAGGAGAGCCAGGCAGTACGAGTATCTCTTCTATGCTCCAGCTCAAGATAGTAATCCTTGCCGTCACGCTGGATGGAAAATCCCCGCGTGTTGAACAGATCGCTGATACGGAGCGAAAGACTGGCCCGGTCATCCAGGAACGACTGTTTCAGGGCAAGGTCGGCGCCGTGCATGGCGTCGATGCGACCGTCGGCGATGTCGAACGGGGCGCGGTAGAAGTAGGAGAACTGGACATCGAGATCGGTAAAGAGCGTCAGCGTACCGTTCATCCGACCGGACCAACTGAAGGCGTCGTTCGAAAGATCGGATTCGACATTGGAGGCATCGGTCACCACCCGATAGGCACTGAGATTGACGAAGCCGCTGAACCGCTTCCCGACCCTGTACGTTCCGACAAATTCCGCACCGTAGGAGTCGGACTCGTCGAAGTTCGCGAACGTGAGCGTGGAGACGCCGGAACTGTCGAGCGTGAAGTATCGCTCGATCTCATTGGTCGTTCGCCGGAAGTAGGGGGTAAGGCTGAGCGTTCCCCAGCCGGTGAACTGGTTGAGACTGAGCTCGACCGAATGGATATACTCGGGCAACAGGTAGGGATTGCCGGTCCGCAGGTTCAACCGGTCCTCGAACTGCGGGAACGGATTCAACTGCCGCACCCACGGACGCCGGATACGCTGGCTGTAGGAAGCGCGCAGCCGTGTCTGGTCGGCCAGGCTGTAGGAGAAGGCGGCACTCGGAAAGAGACTGAAGTAATTGTTCTCGAAACTCTCGTCGGTCGTCACCAGATTGAAATCGGTCATGGCCTGCTCGGCCCGCAACCCGAGTTGAGCTTCCAGCGGACCGAAGGAGTTGGCATAGATCAGATAGAGCGAATGGAGCTGTTGATCGTAGACGAAACGATTGTTCAGATCGACATCGGGCTGGAATTCCCCGGCACTCTGATTGAATGTCTCGGAGTAGAAATCGTTGTCCACACGATTCAGCTCCCCTTTATACCCGGTCTCCAGTCGTCCCTTCTCTCCAAGAGGGCGCACATAGTCGATCTGGAAGGTTCCTTCCCGGTTCATTTCATCGGATCTGCTGTTCTGTCGCTCGACAACCGAATCGCGATCTCCCGACAGATACTCCAGAAAATCGCTCTCCTCCTCCTCGCCGTTCGTGTTATATCTGGCCTCCACCGACAGTTCGTGTCGTCCCGGCTCCTTCTTCCAGAAGTAGCCGAGCGCCAGGTCAACGCTATGCTCATCCTCGTTCTCCGGACTGAGCCGGATGGTCTGGGAAGTGGTCTCCCCGAGACTGTTCAATTCCGTATAGTTCACCTGTTCGGCATCGTCGCCGGAGCGGAGGCTGAGAAGCGAGGTGAACGAAAGCGTGTTAACGTCGTCGAGCAGATATTGAAACGTAGAGTTGAGCGAATGGGAGCGTCTTAACCGTTCCGATTCGGATGTCTGGTCCAGCGCAGTCACCGGTTCGGCAATTCTGTTCTCGCGATACATCACCCGCTCGGATTCCCGCTCGTCGTACCGGAAGCTGTAGCTGTTGTAGAGGTTCATCCGGTCCGACCTCCAGTTCAGCGACCCGGAGACGTTGTAGCTGTTGGTGGTTCCGGCACTCAGCGTAAGATTTCCGCTCAGATTATCTTCCTTCTTCTCGTTCTTCAGAACGATGTTCAGGATGCCGGCCATACCGTCCGGATCGTATTTTGCCGAGGGATTCGGGATGATCTCGATACTCTTGATATCGTTTGCGGAGAGTCCGCGAAGGAATCCGGCAAGGGCTTCACCACTGAGAGGAACCGTGCGACCATTCAGGAGGACCACCACGTTCTGGCTTCCCCGCAGACTGATGTTATCGTCGATATCGACCTCGATCTGGGGAACGTTCTTCAGGACATCGACGGCATCTCCTCCGGCGGTGACCGGCTGATCTTCCACATTGTAGATCGTCCGATCGGCACGGAACTCGATATCGGATCGTTCGGCCGTCACGGTGACCCCTTCCTGCAAATCCTCGGCCGACAGAAGTCGGATCGTTCCCAGATCAACCGCTATTCCTCCCGGCCTCACTGTGACGTTGTCCACCTGCAGATCCTGAAACCCGAGCGAACTGATCCTTGCGTAATACTGTCCGGGAGGAAGTCCCTCGATAGTAAACATTCCATCGGCTCTGCTCACCCCTCCGGTCACAAGCGAAGAGTCGCTAACCCTCCACAGTGCAACGGTCGCGCCGGGAATCGGTTCACCCGCATCATCATCGACAACCGTACCGATTACCTTTCCCTCCGCCTGAGCTCTCCCCCCGCCACCCGTTCCTCTGCCGGTCGGCTGAGCCGGAAGATCGGTTGCGATCAGGAGAAGAACAAGGAGAGGAAAGAGTCTGGTCAAAACACATCGGAACTTCAGCATCATCAATCGGTCTTCAGTCTGTCTTTGTGATAGATATCCTTGATAACGGCAGGAAGCAGGAACACGCTCAGGCGCTTCCCTGCCGGATCTGCGATGTTCAGGGTTTCCCCTCACCTGCAGAAACAAAGCAGCGGTTAGACAAGTTCACCGGATGGTTCATTCCCCTGATGCCATCGGGATTCGTTATCCGTTTTTCCTGGACGTTTCCCGCTCTGCGAATTTTCGGAAAGGTCGTGAGAATTCCGGTCACGGGAGTGTATCGAGACGTTCCGTCACCGGCTCCCCGCTCCCGGGGAAAGAGTCGTTGCCCCCTCCGTCTGTAGTCGCGGACCTGCGATCGAAGATCAGCCCTCCTTCCACTTCCCGAATTTCGGCCGACAGGGCATCGGTGTCATTCAGGATATAGACGGCAACGTTGCCGAGGAAGGCAAAATCGTTCCCGACCGTCCCGGCATAGGCGATCGTCTCACCCGGTGTGAAATTCCGCCACTTCGATGGGACATCAAGTGCAAGACCCAAAAGGTAAAAGGGATATTCCGGGTAGTGCTCCGTTGTCTTGCGGATCAGATAGGCCTGCCGAACCAGTTCGTGTCCGCAAAGCAGACGTTCGGCTCTCCGAAGCTCGAGCCCTCGCAGCCGGGCGGCCGAAAGGGCATCGTATGTTGAAATCCTTCTGCGCTCCTCCTCCCCGCTCAACCGCTGTTGTTGCAGCGCAACAGTCTCCTCTTCATATCTGCCCCGATGTTCGGCAACGAACGCATCGGCCTCGCTCCCCCGTCTGTTGCTGCGCAGATAGTTCTCGATGATCTGAAGACCGTAGACCATTCCTTCGCGGGGTATTCGCATTCCTCTTTTCAGATAGCCGAACCCCTTCTCCTCCTCTTTCCGATTCAGAAGGATTTCTCCGGCGGCGAGATAGGGGTAGGGGAAATCGGGGTATTCCCCGATTTCCTGATCGAGAAGGGGGAGTATCCCTTCGGAATCTTCTCCCTCGGCATCGGAGAGAAGTCCCGCCAGTCTCCAGAGCAGAATCGCACGCTCCCGTCGGTCCTTCTCATCGGCAAGTTTTTCCTGAAGGATTGCCCTGTCCTCTTCAACCGACTGACGGGCCTCCCGATGCGCCCGCCACCGGTCGGATATCGCACGACTCCACATCCGGTCGGCAACATCGATCACCTCTTTCAGTCGATCCCCGAAGAATTCCTCGGCGGCCGACCGGCCTTCAGGGGGAGGACTGGGGCTGTGCTCGCCGAGCATCATCAGACGTTCCGGAAACGATGGAATCAGCGGCATCCGCTCCCCCCGCAGCATCGCTTCGTTCAATATCAGCTTCGCCTCCTCGCTGCCGACACGCTCGCTCAATCCACGGGTGATCTCCTCGTAGGGACGAACGTCAGGCGAATCTTCCCGATCGACCTTGCGGAAAATCGTCGGCCAGAGCTGCGCCTCCAGATAGTTGTGCTTCCACGAAAGGTTGACCAGCCCATCTCGCAATGCCTGGAAATCTCCCTGGTCGGCCGTCATCCGATCCGCCTCCCCGATTGCAATCCGGGAGAGGAGGAAGACGTGTGCCGTCAGCTTCTGCAGCACCGATGCATTGAACTCCTCGACCAGCGAACCTCCCCAGTGCATGTGCCCGGCCAGCATCATGTTCAATCCCTGCAGGGCTTCCCAACGCTCGACACAGCGGCGGAGAAGACGACCGGAAGGTAATCGGTGGAGGATCGACACGCTCTTCAGCATCGCCCGGAACTCCTCCGGTCCCACCGACTGCAGCAACGGCATCCCCACCAGCAGACTCTGCCGGGCTACAACGTCCCCTTCGGTGACCACGTCACAGATCTGCAGTTCCGTCCCCCCGGCAATCGCTGCCTGATCGGTCGGAACGTTCTCCACCCCCTGTTCGCTCCATTCCTTCCGCAACCGTTCTCCCTGCCCGGCATCAAGCAAGACTCCCTCAAGCCGAAAGGTATGCCGGAAGTAACCGGCCAGCGTGCGGTAGAGCAGAGGATAGCGAAGGACAAAGAGGAGGAGCAGAAAGACCGGTACCGCAACAAGAAGACGAAGCGGAGGAGTTGCAAGCCCGAAGGCAAGGAACGCACCGACCGGCATACCGACGACGGCGGAAATGATCAGATTGGTTTGCAGAGAGGAATGGCTTTTCGGCCCCAACAGCACCTGTCCCCACCGACCGGCCGCCCGCATAAACGAGCGGCGACGAATCTCAAGCAAAAGGAAAATCAGAAAGGGGATGAAAAGGATAACCGTATCGGCCTGGTAGGCCAGAAGAATGAACAGAAGGAGCAGGGAGAGGGCAAGAAGCAGCGCAAGGAAGCCGACGGAAAAGACGGCGAGATCGGCCGACAACAGATCCCTTCGGACACGGTAACGATACCGTGAAGGGTTGCCGACGGCAATCGGGTGAAGCTGCTCGACAAGTTTTGCAATGCGGTCCTGTTTCCGATCGGGATGCATATGATCGCTCGCTGGTTGTGACGGATCGAAGAATCTACGGAATCCGTCCCTCTTCCATCTCAGGGATTTTCATTCCGGCTCTCTGCAAGACGATACGCATTACCATCTTCCCCTTTCCTATCTTTTCCCCTTTCATATTTCACAGCATCTACAACCAGAGAGGGGAATCGACATCATGGCAGCAACGTATCACAACTACATCAACGGAACGTGGGAAGGGTCGCTGAGCGGACGAACATTCGAGAACAGAAACCCGGCCGACGTCGACGACCGGATAGGGACGTTTCCGGAGAGCGATGCGAAGGATGTGGCCGCCGCAACCGCTGCGGCCGCCGAAGCCTACAAACAGTGGCGTCTGACTCCGGCACCGAAGCGGGGGGATATTCTCCGGAAGGCGGGAGATATTCTGAGTCGGCAGAAGGACGATCTGGCCCGGGCGATGACCCGGGAGATGGGGAAACCGGTCTTCGAGACGAAGGGGGACGTGCAGGAGGCGATCGACACGGCCTACTATTCGGCAACGGAGACCCGGCGCCTGTTCGGCTACAACACGCCCAGCGAGATGTCGGACAAGATGAACCTCTCCTTCAGGATGCCGATCGGCGTCTGCGGCATCATCACCGCCTGGAACTTCCCGATGGCCGTGCCGAGCTGGAAGATCTTCCCGGCCCTCGCCTGCGGCAACACGATCGTCTACAAACCGAGCGAGGACGCCCCACACAGCGGGAACCTGCTGGCCGAGGTGCTGGAGGAGGCCGGGCTTCCGTCCGGCGTTTTCAATGTGGTTCACGGCGGAGCCGAGTGCGGCAATGCAATCGTGGAACATCCGGCAATCAAGGTGATCGGCTTCACCGGGTCGACCGGCGTGGGGAAGGCCATCGCCTCGAAAGCCGGAGCGATGAACAAGAAGGTGTCGCTTGAGATGGGAGGAAAGAACGCCCAGATCGTGATGCCGGATGCAGATCTCGATCTGGCCCTCGACGGCGTGCTCTGGGGAGCGTTCGGCACCACCGGCCAGCGCTGCACCGCTACCAGCCGGTTGATTCTGCATGAAGCGATCCACGATGATTTCGTCAACAGGCTCATTACGAAAGCTTCGGGACTGACGATCGGCCCGGGACTGGAGGAGGAGACGGAGATGGGTCCGGTCATCAACGAGAAGCAACTCGACCGGGTGACCGAATACGTCCGGATCGGTCGCGAGGAGGACGGGGCGACGTGCGTGCTGGGGGGGGACAAGGCCGGAGAGGAAGACGCGAAACTGGGACGGGGACATTTCTTCCTGCCGACGATTTTTATCGATGTGACCCGGAACATGCGGATTGCCAGAGAAGAGATTTTCGGTCCGGTCCTTTCGGTGCTGAAAGTGTCGAGTCTGGACGAGGCAATCGACGTGCTGAACGACACCGAGTACGGACTTTCCTCCAGTCTCTACACCTCGAACGTCAACGATGCTTTCCGGGCGATCCGGGATATCGAGGCGGGGATCACCTACATCAACGTGCCGACAATCGGCGCCGAAGCCCACATGCCGTTCGGCGGCGTCAAGGGGACCGGCAACGGTCATCGCGAGGGGGGCTGGACGGTCTTCGACATCTTCACCGAATGGAAGACCGTCTACATCGACTACAGCGGTTCGCTGCAGCGGGCACAGATTGATAATTATTGAGAGGAGCGGATGGAAGGATAGACCACAGAGGTAAGGGGTCAGAGGATCGATAGCGGTCTGTGGAGTTCAACGCCGATACTGCGGGGTGAAGAGAGGTCTCACCACTTCTCTTCACTCCACAGTCTTTACACCTGATCATAATCGGGCAAACAATCGTAACTTTGCCTTCTCGAATCAACCACATCCATTCATCACAGCTACAACATTTATGGAGAATCTTCGAACTCACTTGCCCGCCTCTCTGCTGACGCTTGCTCTCACTCTTTTGCTGATGAGTTGTTCGGACTCGGCAACCGACCCGACCGATAGTAGTAACAACAACACGAACGCCGAGCAGATTACCGCCGACTACTATATCCAGGCAACGCTCAACGGTCAGGTCAGAACCGTACAACAGAAGAACGACTATCCGGATCTGGTTGACATGGGCTTCAGCGCTTATGAAGGGTCAGCCAGTAACGACATTGATTA
>CAMLOB010000062.1 GCA_946481475.1 uncultured Chlorobiota bacterium
CACATACGCTTTGCGTAATTTTTCAGTACCGTTGATCCCCTCCAATGAGCATACATTTCCTGTAATAGCTGCGACGCTTATCGTCACGGAGCCGATTCGGCGTAATTCAATCAACCGTAAAAACCATGCGAACGGCAGTTCCGGCACGACCTGTTCTTGTGCCTATGTGGATCGTGTTTGTCTTTTTCCTGATTCTTCCCCTTACCCGGGGGGAAGGGCAGACGACACAACCCGAGTGGCGTCTCCACACAACGATGCCGGAAGCCCTGACCGGACACCGGATGGTCCTTCTGCCGACCGGCGATGTTCTGGTCTGCGGCGGCCTGGGGTCCGACGGGACGCCGCAACGAAGTTCCTATCTCTACTCCTCGGTCACCGGAAGCTTTCGTCCGACGATCAACCGGTTGAACACACCCCGCGCCTACCATGCCCTTGTCGACGTTCCGACCGCCGGCGGGGGAAGACGGGTCTTTGCCGTCGGCGGATTTTCCGGAAGTGCCGGAAGTTATCAGGGGGAAGCATCGATCGAGGTGCTGGAGTATGACGCCGGGCAGGGGAACTGGCGGTGGCGGCCGGCCGGGAGACTGGGGACGGGTCGGGGAGATCTGCGAGGGGCGTGGGACGGAATGAATCATATCGTAGTGACCGGGGGATATGAAGGGACCGGAGTCCCTCTTCGCGCCGGGACCAGAAGCACAGTCACCGAACGGATCGACATCACGACGCTTGCGGTTACGCCCCTCCCGGCAATGGATGCCGGACGGGCCGAGCATACGATCGCCCGCATCACCGACGAGAACGGACAGGATGTGATTCTGGTTGCCGGAGGTGAGGCGAACAGCGGGGCGACCGCAACACAGATCCTTGAGGGGACCCTCTGGAACCCGATCGCCAATCCTCCCCTCTCCTATCACTCCGGCGGCGTCGGGTTCGGCGATCCGGTTTTCATCGCCCGGACGTTCGGCGGCTTCGATGCAAACGGGGCCCCGGTCGATCTCTGCGAGTGGTACGACGTCAAGCGGGGATGGCGGACCGCCCCCCGGATGAACGCTTCGCGCGCCCGGTTCGACGCAACGCTTGCGGCCGGACTTGCCGACACGGCCCTCGTCTATCTGGCCGTTGCCGGTCAGGGAACAACCGGTCCGATCACCGCCACCGAGCTCTTCAATCTTCCGAACTCCGCTTTTCCGAACGGAAGCTGGACGCCCTTCCCTTCGCTTCAGCAGGCCGGGTCGGAACGCCGGACGGTGATCGCCGGAAGCAACCTGCCGATTGTGACCGGAGGGCGCGGCCCCTCCGGTGTTCTTGACGGCGTCGAAATCTTCCAGCCTCTTCGGGCCGCCGACCAGTCGTTCGGCGACGAGGAGGTCGGACGCCGGAGCGACAGCATCCGGCTCTCGATCAGAAACGAATGGCTCCTGCCGGTGCGGCTTACCGATTTCCGGATGGAAGGCTCTCCGGCATTTTTCTTCCGAGGGGACACGGCCGACTTCACGATTCCGGCCGGAGGATCCCGGACCATCCGGCTCTACTTCCAGCCGGGAACCACCGGTCGCCACGACGGTGCGCTGGTCTTTGAAGTGGGCGAACTGACTGACCGCGTCAAACTCAGCGGCAACGGGATCGCCTCGACGCTGGCGGTCATCAACAGCCCGTTCGATGCCGGCGCGGTCTTCCTGAAGGATCGCCGGCAGTTCTGCTTCCACGCGCTGCGGAACAACGGGACCGATACGGCGGTGATCGACTCGGTGACGATCGAACAGGTCGGCATCTTCCGACTCGTCTCGCCGAAAGGGCGTGCGGCGATTCCTCCGGGAGATTCCCTTCTGGTCTGCCTTGAATTCGTCCCGAACGCCCGTGGGACCGAAACCGGAACGGCGGTCATTCATCTGGCCGATAAAGCATATCCGGCACAGGTGATCGCCCACGGGGTCCGGCGCTACGTTACCGCATCGACGATTACCTCGGAATGCGATACCGTCATCTTTGTCCCCGACGCCGAAATCTCCGGCTTCATCCGCCTGGAAAATCCGGGGGACAGCCTGGTCCGGCTCACCCTTCCAACGCTGACGCAGAGCGTCGCCGGACTCTTCCGGCTTGCCGATCCGTCCGTCTTTCCGCTCGATCTGTTGCCGGGGGAATCCCGAACCATCGAGATCATCTTCTCCCCGGCGCGGGAATCGCGCGAGAGCGTGACGGTGAACTTCCCGAACAACGGAGACACGGCGGCAGCCGCCACCCTCTGCTTCGTCGCCCGTTCCCGCTACCTCGCCGTCTCGCAATCCGATCTCGACTTCGGTCCGGTCTGCATCGGCGACACGGTGACGCAGACGCTGGTGCTTGAGAACCCGGGAGGATTCGACACGGTGGAACTCTACTCGGCTGAACTGACTCCGCCGGATGTCCTGGCGCTCTCCGGTTTCGCACCGACCACACTCGGCCCGCGCCGTTACGTTCGCCTGAGCGTCAGTTACGCACCGCAGACCGAGGGGACTCTGAACGGTCAACTGATCGTGCGGAACAGTCGTGGGGATCTCATCATCCCGGTCGGCGGCGAAGCTCTCCCCTCAGCCCGCTTCCGTCCCCTCGACACCGAAGGGAGCATCGGCACAAGGGTGATCGTTCCGGTCTACATGGAAGGACTCGGCGTCGGGAACACCATCGATGAGGCCCTGCTGCAATTCTTCTACGACCCTTCGCTGATCCTGCCGCTGGATGTTGTGGCGCTGAACGGCGGACCCGGAATCGATCCGGCGAGGACGACGTTCGACATCGTCGGCAAGGGAGAAGGAGAGGTTGCGGTCGGCTGGACGGGGGTGGGGCTTGTGGCTGACGGACCGGCCTTCGGCATCGAGTGCGAGATACTACGGGGGGATACGCGCCGGACGCTCCTGCGACTTCAGGGAGAGAGCGAAAGCGGCTTCTGTCTGAGTCCGGGCGAGGGGACGCTTCTGACCCTTCCCCCCTGCTGGGGAGACGGAGGCTTCGTCCGCTCCGGCAAGGTCTCTCTCCTCTTCGCCTCACCAAAACCGGCATCCGAGTCGCTCACCGTAGTCGTGGTCACGCCGGAAGATGAAATGGGGGAAATCATCATCGAGATGATCGATGCGGCGGGGAATCGCGTGGGAGAGTACCGACCGACCGACCGCCTGAACAACACCCACACACTGACGATCGATCTCGGTCCGGTCACTCCCGGTTTCTACTTCCTTCAGGGGCGAGCCGGTGAGAAGATCGTGGGATCGACGTCGGTTATCGTGCAGTAACGACACCTTCGGACGGATAGAATCCCGACGAAGAGAGACAACGGGCAGATCAGAAAAGGACAGCATATCCAAACGCCACAACGACGAAAAGAGAACAGACATGACGACGATGTTTCTGCGGACCGCGATTCTCCTTCTGGCTTTCGCAACCATACGGGGCACGGTATCCGCCCAGACCGATCCACCGGCCCCCGACCGACCGGACGAGGCCCGTCCGATCTCGATCGGTCTGATCGGCTGGGGGACGATGAACCTGCACCGGGGGGACTTCACTTCGTATGACGGCATCCTTGAATGCGGCACGTTCGACGAAGCAAGAACCATCGGCTGGGGGGCGGGATATCTGGCGGAGTTTCCGCTCGGCCGGAGCTTCTCCCTCTCCCCGCGCTTCTACTACTGGCAGGGGGACGGGGACTTCACCACACCGAATCCGAACCCGACCCGGATCGCCGTCGACGAGCAGACGGTGGTGCCGCTGGAGACCGAGCACACGCTGGAGACGGCGCTGGACTACGTGATGGCCGACATCCTGGTAAAGTGGAATTTCGCCTCTCCCTTCTACCTCGCCGTCGGTCCGTCGGTCGGGTACAATGCGCGGGCGGCCTACGAGCAGGAGGAGCGGATCATCTCTCCGCAGGGGGTCACCTTTCTCAACGGAGACGCCGCCAGAAACATCATCGCCGGGAATTTCGACGAACAGGGGACGCTGAACACAAACCGTCAGTTCAGGCTGGCGGCAACCGGGATGCTTGGAGGAGAGATTCCTCTGAACGACCGCCTGATGCTGACGCCGGAGGCCGGTTTCTCTTTCGGACTGACGAGCGTCCTCTCTTCCTTCGACTGGAGCGTCCACGCGATCCGGGCCGGACTCGGCCTGCAGTATGCACTTGGGGGCGAGAGAAATCCGAAGCCGGACACGATCCGCATCGCTCCACCCGACCTCCCCGATCCGCAACCGCTGCTGACGATGGAGACGTTCAATCAGCAGAACGGCGTCCGGCTCAACTATGCCGAGGTGTCGATTGCCGAGGAGCGGGGGACCGACCTGATCCCTCTCCTCCCCTACGTCTTCTTTGAACCGAACTCCTCGACGATTCCGGCACGCTATCACAGACTGAACGCTTCCGGCACCGGTACGTTCAGCGAGGAGGGAGTGAACGACTCGACGCTCGGGGTCTATCACGATCTGCTGAACATCATCGGAAGCAGAATGCGCCGCTATCCGGAGTCGACGATCACCGTCACCGGATGCCGCGAACCGCTGGACGACACCGAGGGGGCCGATCCTCTCTCGGCGGCCCGTGCCCGGGTGGTGAAGGAGTATCTGACCGGAACGTGGGGGATCAACCCGGAACGGATTGCGCTGAAGAGCAGGGTTCTCCCGCAGGAAATATCGAACCGCTCGGTAGCCGACGGCAAGGAGGAGAACCGCCGGGCGGAGATCGGCTCGAACGACTCCCGCATCCTGGCCCCGGTCGTCAGGAAGATCGGCGGTATCCGGCTGGAGCCGGAGGCCGTGGTGATCTCCCCCGAAGCGCAGTTCGGCGAAGCCATTGCCGACTGGCGACTGACGATCACATCGGCTGAAGGGAAGGAACTCTGGCGAACCGCCGGGACCGGAAGTCCGGAGCGGGAACTGCTCTGGAATCTTTCGCCGGAGATGATCGATGATCTGGCGCCGCGCGGATCGACTTCCGGAACGCTGACTGCGGAGATGATTGCGACGACCCGTGACGGGAAGTCGATCCGGGCGAAGCGGGACATCCCGGTCCGGCGAACATTCAGCTCGCGCCGCTACTCCGGGGAGATCGTCCGCGATTCGCTGATCGAACGCTACAGCCTGATCTTCTTCGACTTCGACACGCCGAAGATCAGCGACTTCAACAACGATGCGATCGAGGTGATCCGCAACCGGATGAGAACAAACTCGGCGGTAACGATCACCGGACTGACCGACAGGATCGGCGAGGAGGGCTACAACCGGACCCTCTCCGAAAAGCGGGCGGCCGCCACCAGCAGAGACATTCAGTCCCGCATCATTCCGGAGAAGCTCCGGACCGAAGGGGCCGGAGAGACATTCATCTACAACAATGATCTGCCGGAAGGACGGATGTACAACCGGACGGTGATCGTGGAGATCGCTACGCCGGTCGAGGGAATATGAAGATAAAGACTGCAGAGAACACACAGATTATGAACAGGAACATCATGCTGTTTGATATGTCCCGCCCGGTTGCCGAAGCGAAGCTAAACGGACGGATGCCGCACGGCATTCTCCGGTCGCTCTGTCTTGTCTTCACATTCTTTCTTCCGGCAACGGTACTGCTCGGCCAATCGAGTCTGAGCATCGTCGACGTCCTCCCCCCTTACAACCTGACGGCGACGCTCCTGACGAACGGGCACTTCTCGGTGACGACGAAGTATACCGGCGAGGACAAGACGCTGATCTATCAGGAAGACGGCTCCGGCGGACGCCCGGTCAACTACACGTCGCACGTTCACTTCAAGGTGGATGACGTGATCTTCCAGCTCCCCTACGAGCTTGACCCGACAACACGGCAATCGCCGCCGCCGAACCCGCTGACGGTGGAGACGACCTTCCGCGACACGCTGGCCGGGACGCCCCGGATCAACGCCCTGATGTACGGGATCATGCCGGACAACGATACGATCCGGTTTCGCCTCTGGATGGAACCGGTCAAACGTCCGAGCGGAGGGTTCATCCGCATCTCGGCCGAGGTCCACAACACGTCGGGGAAAGTGCGACGGATCGGCGTTCTGCTGCTGATCGACACGAAGATCGGAGACAACGACCGGGCACCGATCATCTCGGCTTTCGGCTACGAGACGACCGAAACCGAGTTCGAACAGGGGACGCCCCCCGGTATGCCTCCGTTCTGGCTTGGTCTTGAGGGGAGCCCTCTGCAACCCGGATTGACGGCCCGGGGGAATCTGAACGCCGACGGCCTTATCACGCCCGATTTCTTTCTCTTCGGAAACTGGAAGGACAACACGGCGGTCAACGCGCCGGGACTGGCTCTGGCGCAGTGGAACGAGCGACGGGCGATCAACACCGGCTACACCGACAGCTCGATTCTTCTTCTCTGGGAAGAGGAAGAGATGACGCCGGGAGAGCGCCGCGTGCGGGCATCGACGGAGATCGGTCTGGTCGACTCGCTGAACGTTACCTTCGGTCAGGGAGGATGGGGAGGAGTCGGTCTCGGTGGAGGAGGTCTCGGCGGCGGAAGCGGGAGCGGCTGTCTGGCGTTCGACACGGTCGCCCAGCGGAACTGCGCCGACGGCACGTTTCACCCCTACAATCCGGACTCGTTGCAGGCTCTTTTTCTGCTGACCAACGACACGGCACCGCAACTTGACGGGGCGGCGATCCGGATCGAGAACCTGCCGACCGGACTGAAGGCAGGTTCAAACACCGGAGGGGTTATCCCTTCAACGCTGAACGCCGGAACGACCGGTGTGGCCACGCTCACCTTCTTCGCACTCCCCCGTCTGTTCGACACCACCTACCGGGTCCCGGTTGTCGTGGAGGCTAACGGCGGCCAGACGATTATCCGGGACACGCTCTGCATCTTCGTCCCGGGTCTGCCGAGCGAGCTGACGGTCTCCGAGGGAGAGTTTCTTCCCCTTTGCCCCGGTCTCAGCGATACGGTCGCATTTCCGGTTTCGCTGAAAGGGGCTCTCTGTCTGGATCTGCTGCCGAGCGCAGAGATTATCGGTACGCCCGCCGACGTCGCGCAATTCGCCCTCGTGACGCCGACGCCCGGACAGGTTCCGGCGAACGGTTCGACGGCGATCCGGGTCGGCTACACGGCTACGGCTGCCGGGACAGGCCACCAGGCAAAGCTTGTGGTATACGCAACGCAGCGCGGACTGAACGGAAGCGACCGGGACACGACGATCATCATCTCCGACACGATCGATCTGATCGGTGAGGGGAGAGATGCGGAGTTCTTCATGGCCGACCGGGACGACACGCTCGACTTCGGGAATATCTGTCTGGGAGATACCGCCCTGCGGGAGTGGACGATCACGAATATCGGCGGATGCGATCTGGTAATTGAAGACACCTACCGGTTCGAGAACGATCCCTCGGCACAATTCTCCGTGGCAAACGACACGGACTTCCCGATGACGATCGAGCGGAAGCTGGACGGAACCGTTCTCATCCGTTTTGCCCCGACGGTTCCGGGGAATGCCGAAGCACGATTCATCGTCCTGAGTCCGGCCCTCCCCTTCCTCGACACATTGATCGTGGCCGGCTTCGGCGATGCTCCCCGCTACGCGGCAACGCCGGACGATCCGGTCGACACGCTCTGTCCGGACGAACTCCTTCGACTCGCAATCCGGATCGAGAACCCGACGGCATGTCCGGTGGAGATCGACACGCTCTTTACCGACGACCCGCAGTTCGTCCCCGATGTTCCGGACGGCTTCATCCTGCCGCCGAACAGTGCGCGTACGGCATTCGTCACCGGACGGTTTGCTCTGCCGGGAGACTACACGACGCAGCTTCATCTGCGGTCTGCAACGGCGGGGGACACGACAATCGACGTTCGCGTCACGGTCGCATCGCGCGATCTGGACTACGTGACGACGCTCGATATGGGAGATATCCGGGTCGGCAATTCGGGCACATCGTCGGTGACGATCACCGCAAACGGGAGTGCGTCGGTGGAGATCACACGTCTCCGTCTGGCCGGGGTCGATGCGACCGAATACAACTTCACGTTCCCGAACGGCGAGACTCTTCCGCTGCGACTGCAGCCGGGGGAGAGTCTGGTCGTGGACATTGCCCTGACACCGGGTGACATCGAGGTGCGCCGGGGGACGCTGATCGTGGAGACAAGCGTCGCCACGACGTGCGGTCCCCGCGACCCGATTGCGCTGACCGGCCGGGGCGTCCTGCCGATTCTGGACGCACCGCAGCGGCGGTACGATCTCGGGCGCATCTGTGCCGGTCGCGGCATCGACACGACGATTCTCCTGCGCAACTTCGGCAATGCGCCGCTGAGCGTCGGAGCCTATAATCCGAACAGTGTTGCCGGAGATGTGGAGATCTCGCTGGAAGGTCTTCCCGTAACCATCCCTCCCGACTCCTCCACGCTGGTCCGCCTTCATGCCGAGCCGGGACGACTGGGACCGTTCGTGGTAGATATCGGCTTCCTCTCCGACGGCGAGTTCTTCACGCCGGGTGATACGCTCGTTCGGATCGAGGGGGCGGGTGTTCTCTGCGGAACGGTATGGGCCGACACGGTGAAGGGACTGATCGGAGATGTGATCGAGGTACCGATCCGGATCGACCTCTCACCGCTGAGCGTCGATGAGGCGGCGGCATTGATGAACCGTTCGGATGCGCGGGGAGTGACGTTGGAGATCGGGCACGATCCCGTAATTCTCCGTTTCCGGAACGACCCTCCGGTCGCCGGCATTCTCTCCGGACTGACGACGCCGGCCTCGGTCACCGCAGGCGGCTCGGCGGTTCTGCTTCAGTCGGACAACGGAAACGGCGATCTCTCTTCGGGAAGCAATCTGGCAACATTGCGGGCCGATCTGCTTCTGGGACAAACGGACCGGACTCCCCTGACGCTGAAGGTGCGGAACTTCGCCGACGGCTGGTCCGACCTGACGGTACGCAACGGTCTGGTCCTGGCCGAATACTGCGCCATCGACCGGCGATACATTCAGCTTTCCAAACCTTTCATCCGCCCCTCCCGCACACCAATGCCGGGAGACGGTACGCTTCAGTGCCGGCTGCCGGAGGATGGATATGTGACGATACGGTTGTATGATCCCGTCGGGCGGGAAGTCGCCAGGCTCCACGACGGAGAGGCGACCGCCGGAGTGACGCACATTCCTCTTCCGGCCTCGCTTCTCTCTTCGGGACTTTATGTGGCTACGATGACCACCGGAGGAGAGCAGGTGAGCGTGCCGGTGCTGGTGACGGAGTAGGGATCCGGGGTTTACGTGATTTTTCAGTAGGGAGGTTTTGCTCTGAAAGGGGTAGACTTCCGATGCGGAACAGACCCGCTATCAGACTCTACAACAATCAACGTAACCATCGGGATGACGAATGAGGTATAGTGAGACTCAATGGATAAGGATCGGGATGACATTGGTCGTCATGCTGATCGCCGGCACCACAGTTCTTCGGGCGCAGGCCGACATCACCGACGTTCAGGCAGTCGTCGAGAAACGGGAGAATCCGAACACCGGGCGTGAGGAGGCGTGGGTGGTGATCGACTACGTCATCAGCGACGTGCCGACCGCCGGGGCGCTGCTGACGATGGAGGTGGAGCTGACCGACAAGGTGGACGGAGGGACGTTCTCCTTTGTCCCCCTCGACGAGGACGTGGAGGGAGACTACGGCGACATCACCAGCGACGGGGCGAAGCGGATCGAGTGGAACGCCGAGCGCTCGCTGACCCACACGAACGATCAGGGAAAGTACGACGCGACGATCACGCTGCAACTGCAGGGGAACGGCGATCCGACCGAAGCGATCCTGAACATCACCTCCTACGCCGGTTCCGGCTGGCAATACTTCGATCCCGGTACGGCCAAACTGGTGAACCTGAGAAAGACCAGCGGCTTCACCCCGGTCTGCGAGCCGGTGCAGGGGGAGAACTGGCACGAGACGGTAAGCGGCGACAAGGTCGTCTGGTACAAGGGAGACCTTGTGGCCTTTCCTTCCTACCGCGGCCGCCGGACAAACGATCCGATCCGGGGGACGCCGCGAGCCGGCACCGGCTGCTCTTCATTTCTGGCGGTGGAAAATCTCGGCACCCCGCAGCAGAAGGTCTGGGTCCTCTTCGCACAGGCCTGGAACATGATCCTGACCACCAACAACACCAGCTTCGTCTGGGAATTTCAGGCCCGCTACTTCGAGAGCGGCGCCGGAAGCAACCGGTCGCTGAAGCTGGGGAACGCCGGGAAACCGGGACAGCAGCAGTTCGAGGAGTTGAGCTTCGGTGAGGACTTCGAGCTGGAGCTGAAGGCCGGACCGGGAGAGCAGGAGCGGAGCAACACGTTCGAGCTGGAGGTGGTCCGTCGCCAGTTCAAGTACTTTTATCAGGGACAGCACGTGATGACCTTCTTTGCGACCGGCGACGGATACTTCGAGGGGGACGGGGCAAACAAGATCAAACTGAAGGAGGGCGACCTGAAGATCAACAACTGGCTCCACTTCGCCGGATCGTTCTCGCTGGACACCACGACAGATCAGGCATCCTTCTCTTCGGCCGGTTCGTGGTCCAACCCGAACGGACAGCTTCTGTGGGCCGGTCCGTTCGACGCGAAGCTGACCGACGGAATCGAGGCCGAAGTCGGAGGGGATCCGCTGGAGCTGGCGGCCCAGTGGCTGATCGCCGGGTTCTCCGTCACGTTCGAGAAGGTGAAGTTTGCCGGGGGGATCGATCAGGCCTCCGGGATCGAGATGGACATCCGGATTCTGATCCCGCAGTTCGCCTCCGGTTGCGCCTACGACAACGATGCGTCACCTGCCGGGTTCGGACTGGCCGGGGTCAAGCTGAAGGGGGTAAAGCTGACGAATGAAGGATTCGAGATTCAGGGGGTCGAGGCGACGAATCTGGGGGCAAAGGTTCTCCCGGCTTTCTGCCTGAAATCCTTCAAGATGGATTACGACAAGGGGAAGAAGAAGATGTCCGTTGAAGTCGTCGCCAGCGCCAAGCCTCTGGTCGATGATATGGGGGGAGGCCTGACGATGCTCGACGGAAAGCTGGACGGATTCCGTCTGCTCTACAAAAGCGGCCCGGGACTCCCGATCCCCGTTCCCCAGCCTCCTCCGGCCCACGTGGCGGTCTGGAAAGGGATGGACGTGGCCGTCTCCAACATGCAGAACGGTCCGGTCACCTTCAGCGGCACCGCCTTCTTCGCAGCACGCGAGGACTGGAAGCAGGCCCCCGGCTTCTCCGAGCTTGCCCCCTATCTCGGCGATGCCGCCCTCTTCGAACTGGACGGGACGTTTGACTATGTGCACGGGGAGAGTGCCGGACTGAAAGGAAAGCTGAACCTCTTCGGCTACAGCCATCCCTGGCTGACCAACGGCGTGAACGTCTGGGTGGCGCAGGGGAATGCCGGACTGAATCTCTTCGCCAATACCGGCAGGATGAGTCTTTCAGGATCATACGACCTGAGTCTCATCAACCTGGGAGGAGACAAGTCGATCTTCACCGGCGGCGGGAGCGGGAGCATCACCGTTGTTCCGGAATTCAAAGTCACCGCCTCGATGACGGGATCGGCCAACATTCCCGACCTTTTCAAGGAACTCCCCGCCGGAGACTACATCAACAAGAAGCTCGGTCTGCCGCAGACGCTGAGCAACGCATCGCTGCTGATGAACAACCTGCAGTTCAGCGCATCGAGCGTCTCCTCGGCCGGCGATTACTGCGTCACGATCGACCTGTCGAAGAACCCGCTGACCGAGCCGACCCAGTTCTTCCGCTTCTGCAATTCGGCGACGATCAGCAACAGCCGGACCGAGCGAAAGGGAGCGAACCCGGCGGCGGGAGATACCACCTGGTTCAACTTCGATGCGGCGGCCGACATGGAACTCGGCGTGATCCACATCTACGGGAACCCGGTGCCGGTCTCCGTTCTGGTCGATCCTTCGGGATCGTACCGCTCGGCCGCCTCTCCGGGAGACAAGGGGACCTACTATCCTCCGCAGGAGGCCGGAGAGAGCGGGTTGTGGGAACTGGTCGACCCGATGCCTGGGGTCTGGAAGATCGGTCTGGTCGATATGGGAGAGACCGATTCGATCTACACCTGGGGCGTCTACAGTCCGCGACC
>CAMLOB010000063.1 GCA_946481475.1 uncultured Chlorobiota bacterium
GAACAAATTCGAGTCGGCGCGGTGGTTCATCAACTCCATCAATCAGCGCCGCCACACGATGACCAAGGTGATGCAGGCCATCGTGGAGTTGCAGGAGGACTTCTTCAAGTACGGCGAGGGGCACTTGCGGCCCATGATCCTGAAGGACGTGGCCGACATCATCCACATGGACATCTCGACCGTCAGCCGCGTGGTCAACGGAAAATATGTCCAGACCGACTACGGAGTTTTCGAGCTTCGCTATTTCTTCTCCGAAGCTCTGGAGACCGCCTGGGGAGAGGAAGTATCGAACAAGGTAGTCAAGGGAAAGATCAAGGAATTGATCGACAATGAAGCCAAGAGCAAGCCCCTCTCCGACGAGGTGATCAGCGAGCAGATGCAGAAGATGGGATACAACATCGCCCGGCGAACGGTGGCGAAGTATCGGGAGCAGATGCAGATTCCGGTTGCCAGGTTGCGACGGGAGCTGTAGAGGAGAAGTATTCGCGTTCCCTCCTCTCTGGCTGATCTTTCCCTCCGGATCCCTTCAATTTCCTTCTCCTCCCCCCTTTGCTTTCAGTTTGTTGCCGACTCCCTCCCCTGCTTTTCTTGCACTCATCAGCGGCACACGTCATATTGTGCCTCCCCATGTATGGAAAGACATTCAGCATCAACTATCGAAATCAATCAGTCATGAAAACGATACACGAAACGGGACCGTCGCAGGCAAGCTCGCTGACGCCGATCGAGATTGTTCAGGAGCTTGACAAGTACGTTGTCGGTCAGCATGGAGCAAAGCGGGCGGTGGCAATCGCCCTGCGAAACCGGTGGCGCCGCCGGCAGGTGGGAGGGGTAATGGGAGAGGAGATCATGCCGGCAAACATCATCCTGATCGGTCCGACCGGTGTGGGAAAAACCGAGATCGCCCGCCGTCTGGCAAAACTGGCCGACGCCCCCTTCCTGAAAGTGGAAGCCACAAAGTTTACCGAGGTCGGCTATGTGGGACGGGACGTCGAGTCGATCATTCGCGACCTGACCGAGATCGGCATCGCCATGGTCCGGGCCGAACAGGCCGAACAGTTGCAGGAACGGGCCGAGGAACGAGTAGAGGACCGTCTGCTTGATCTGCTGGTTCCCCGCTCCTCTACCGGCCCCTCGATCAACTTCCCCTTCATGATGCCCGGCATGGGGACACAGCCGCAGACATCGGCGACGTCCGGCGAGACCGAAGAGGAATATCAGCGTCGTCGCGAAGAGATGCGGGCCAGGCTCCGGGCCGGAGAACTGGAGGCACAGGAAGTGGAGATGGACGTAACGGACGATTCCCGGAACTCGCAGATGGGGGCGATGTTCTCCTCGCTGGCCGGTGACGAGATGGGACGCCAGTTGAGCGACCTGATGGGATCGATGATGCCGAAGCAGACGGTGCACCGCACCATCCCGATCGCCGAGGCCCGCCGCCACATCCTGCAGGAGGAGACAAGCCAGTTGATCGACAACGAATCGGTGGTCCGCGAGGCGGTCGACCGCGTGGAGAACAACGGCATCGTCTTCCTGGACGAGATCGACAAGATCGCCATTGTCGGCGGCGGTTCCGGACCGGAGGTCTCACGCGAGGGAGTGCAGCGGGATCTGCTTCCGATCGTCGAGGGAAGCACCGTCAACACGAAATACGGGCCGATTCGGACCGAGCATATTCTCTTCATTGCTTCCGGCGCCTTCCACGTCTCGAAGCCGAGCGACCTGCTGCCGGAACTTCAGGGGCGCTTCCCGATCCGGGTGGAACTGAACTCGCTGACTGCCGCAGACTTCGCGCAGATTCTGACGATGCCGGAGAATGCCCTCGTCAAACAGTACGCCGCTCTGCTGGCGACCGAGGGGATCGAACTCTCGTTCAACGAAGACGGTATTCAGGAGATCGCCGACGTGGCGGCCGATCTGAACGAGGAGATCGAGGACATCGGTGCCCGCAGACTCCACACGGTCCTGACGACGCTCCTCGACGAGATTCTGTTCGATGCCCCCGACAACATCACCGAAAAACGGATAGAGGTGACGCGCAATATGGTCAAGGAAAGACTGAAGGGAATTTTCGACGACATCGAGCGCAGCCAGTATGTCCTGTAGGGATCGACAGAGGGCACTCCCGTGCCCCTTCGGCTCTCTTTTTTCGACGGCAATCATGCTCATCACGACTTCGGTCGTGATGAGCGGTTGCCTCGCTCACCGCTGTCCGGTCCCGACGTCACTCGGGAATATGGGACAGAAAATCAACTCGATCGAAGACGACTACGGTCCCGTACTGCGGGACACCTCCACGCTGATCTTCACGACAAATCGCGTCGATCCGCAGAAGAGCGGATTGCGCGAAGCATTCAGTCCGACACGCCCGGCCCGACTCTACCTTTCCATGCGCCTCGGTCCCGAGTGGGATGAAGCCAGCCGATACGAGCTGCTGCCGGACGAAGAGGAGAGAGAAATCGCTGCGGTCACCTTCCCCCCGACGCCGAATCCGCTGAACGCCCTGGCCTACATCACCTCCTGCAACGGTCCGGAAACGGATGAAAGCGGATGCAACATCTATATGATCCCGACCGGTGAAGGGGGGCCGGTCAGTCCCGGACCCGGATTCAACGGAGGGGACTGGAACGGACATCCCTTTGCAACGGCTGACGGTGCCCGCCTCTACTTCGCATCGGATTGTGCGGGAGGATTCGGAGGGACGGATATCTGGTTTGTCGAGCGGGACGGAAGCGGTCTCTGGAGCGCTCCGCGAAATGCCGGAAGAGAAGTCAATACTGCGGGAGACGAGCTCTCCCCTTTCGTCGATGCCGCCACCGGCGATCTCTACTTTGCCGCATCCACGCCGGGCGACAGCCTGGACCTCTTTGTCCTCCGCTCCGGAGCCTCGACGCGCGAGGCGCTTCCTCCCCCGTACAACTCAACAGCCGGAGAGATCACTCCCTTTATCCGGGGGGGCAAACTCTACTTCGCCTCAAATCGGGAAGGGGGATGTGGAGGGTATGACCTGTATGTGTTTCCGTTGGAGAGGGAGTGACGGAGCCGAGCCGGTATTCCGGATGAAATTGTACACGGACGGGACGGGATTGACGCGGATCCGTGTACCATAATCACACCGATCCCTGCAAGCCGGGAACGTCCGACAGAGCACCACAAAGACACGAAGGACACGAAGCAACCACCAGGATCAAACCTTTGTGATTCTTCGCCCCCCTGGTGCCTTTGTGGTGCATCCGCATCCTGTCCGGAGAGAGATCTTACCATCCGCCGCGGCGGACACCAAGCAAAGAATCACAAAGGGATGTTATACCCGCTCACCCAGCCAGGAGCCGAGATTCTCGGCCGGGATACGAATCTGTTCGGTGGTGTCCCGGTCGCGGACGGTGACCGTGCCGTCCTCCAGCGTCTGTCCGTCAACCGTCACGCAGAAGGGTGTTCCGGCCTCGTCCTGCCGACGGTAGCGACGACCGATCGCCCCGGATTCGTCGTAGAAGGATTTGTAGTGCTTCTGCACATCCTTATGGAGCTTCTGCGCGAACTCCGGCATTCCCTCTTTCTTGATCAGAGGGAAGATCGCCACCTTGTAGGGAGCCAGCTTCGGATGGAACCGGAGCACGTCCCGCTTCTCCCCTCCGACCTCGTCCTCGTCGTATGCATCCACCAGGAACATCATCGTTGAGCGGGAGGCGCCGATCGAGGTCTCGATCACGTAGGGCGTATAGCGGATATTCTCCCCCTGATCGAAATACTCGATCTTCTTGCCGGAGAACTCTGCGTGTTGCGCCAGATCGAAATCGGTCCGGTTGTGGACCCCCTCGACTTCACCCCAGCCGAAGGGGAATTCATATTCGATATCGACCGCCGCCTTTGCGTAGTGAGCAAGTTTGTCGTGGGCGTGGGGCTGCACGCGAATCTTCTCCGGGGCGATACCGAACTCCCGGAACCAGTTCTGCCGCTTCTCCAGCCAGTACTCGTACCACTTCTCGTCATCCCCCGGCTTCACGAACCACTGCATCTCCATCTGTTCGAACTCGCGGGTCCGGAAGAGGAAGTTCCGCGTGTTGATCTCGTTGCGGAACGCCTTGCCGATCTGCGCGATGCCGAACGGAATCTTCTGTCGCGACGACTGGTTAACGTTGTTGAAGTTCACGAAAATTCCCTGCGCGGTCTCCGGTCGCAGGTAGACGACCGACGAGGAATCCTCCACCGGACCGATAAACGTCTTGAACATCAGATTGAACTGCCGCACCTCGGTCCAGTCGCTCGTCCCGCCGGCCGGATCCTTGATGCCGCTCTCGGTGATAATTCTATAGAAGTCATCAGGTGCGGCCGCCTTCTCCAGCCGTTCCTCCAGCGCGTCGGCCTCGGCGGTCTTCTCCTTCTCCCGCAGCCGCTTGATCTCATCCTCGATCAGGTGGTCGGCCCGGTAGCGCTTCTTGCTCGTCTTGTTGTCGATCATCGGATCGGCAAACGAACCGACGTGACCGGAGGCCTCCCAGACGCGGGGGTGCATCAGGATCGATGCGTCGATCCCCTCGATATCGTCCCGGTAGGTCATCTCCCGCCACCACGCCTCCTTCACGTTCCGCAGCAGCTCCACCCCCAGCGGACCGTAATCCCAGCAACCGTTCAGTCCGCCGTAGATATCGGACGATTGGAAGACGAACCCGCGCCGTTTGGCGAGCGAGACGATTTTGTCGAGTGAGATCGAAGAAGCCGACATAGAAAATCCGTTTTGCTGACGTTGAAAGACTGACATTGAAAGAATCGGTCTCTCCCCCACAGAACGAGGGAAAGGCCCAATGTAGCCGATTCGGGAAGTTCGGGAAACAACGAATTGTAGGGGGTTGGGGGCAGGTCGGATAAAACGGTACACGGATGCGACAGGATCGTCACGGATTCCGAACTGTTCAGGAACTCCTTCTCAAATCAGTCCGGCCAAGACGAGCCTCCCGCTTCAAATCCTCTTCATCCGGATCAAACGCTACAACGCCGTATTCGGCAAGGCGGGAAAGGAAGGCCGTGCGGGACATCCCGGCAAGTTGTGCGGCTGCGCCGGAGGAGAGTCGTCCCAGTTCGTACAGTTTGAATGCCGCCGCCCGCCTGACTTCATCGGCTACTCCCTGCGGAGATTGATGCAACGACAGCAACGCCTCCGCCGGGATTTCGATTGTCACCTGTCTCATTGCCGGTTCGCCCATAACAAACATGCCTCGACTTGATTGTTTCACCTTAATTGCATCTAAATATAGGAACAGATAACCCGGTGTGAGCGGGAAGATTGTAAAGGGGAACATATCAGCGGCACGAACAACCACAATCCCCTAATCCGTGGCAATCCCTCCCCATCCGTCCAATCCGTGTCCCATCTCCCGGAAAGCCCCCGATCGCCACCACGCCCGCCCCTCCACTTCCCCCATCATCCGTATCTTTGCCCCGCAATTCGCTCCCCCGAAGGAACGAATCTGCACCCGGAGACCGTTTACGAAGAGATTGAACTCAACACCGCGAGATACCTATGGCAGAAAGAAAATCCGATCCGCTTCCCGCTCCCACACATCCGGCCCTTCCGGCATCGGCACTCCGGTGGCGAACCGATCTGTCGATCTTCAGCTTCGAGACGACCGACGATCTGAAGCCGCTTGAGGGGATTATCGGACAGCGGCGCGCACTCGATGCGATGCAGATCGGGGCGGAGATCCACTCTCCCGGCTACAACATCTTCGTCAACGGACTGGCCGGCACCGGTCGGCTGACCACGATTAAGAACATCCTGGAACGGATGCAGCCGGACGAAGTCCTCCTCTACGACATCGGCTTCGTCAACAACTTCTCCGACCCCGACCGTCCCTGCGTCCTCCGTCTGCCGAAAGGGAAGATGCGCCATCTCCGCTCGGAACTCAAGGATGCCGTCTCCTTCCTCCGCGCCCGCATCCCGGCCATGTTCGACGATGAGAAGTTCCGCAAGGGACGGATGCGAATCGTCGAGCGGTTTCAGGAGAAGGAACGGAACATGGTGCGGGAATTCGAGGAGAAGATCAAGCCGCACGGATTCATTTTAGGGCAGCGGCAGACCGGACCGAACATGATGCAGCCGGAGATTCTGCCGATGATCGACGGAACGCCTTACGCGGTGGACGATCTGGACGGATTGATCCGGGAGGAGAAGATCTCTGTGGATGAGGCCCGGAAGATCAATGAGCAGGTCGATGCGCTGCAGGATGATCTCTACGAATTGATGAAGAACGGACGGAAGATGGCCGCAGAGTATCGGCGGCAGATGATCGACTACGAACGGAGCGCCGCCACGATGCTGGTAACCGCGACGCTTGAGGAGATCATCGCAAACTATCCCTACGATTCGGTCAAGAAATTCATCCGCGAAGTCCGCAACGACATCCTCGAACATCTCGACCTGTTCAAACCCCACCGCGAAACCCGTGAGGAGAAGGAAGAGAGAGAGGAGGAAGAGCGAAACGACGACGACATCCGGATCGACGACCCGTTCCACGTCTACGACATCAACATCCTGCTCGACAACTCCGACACCGAAGGACGTCCGGTCATCATCGAGCGAAATCCGACGTATGCGAATCTGTTCGGAACGATCGAACGGACCAAAGACGCACAGGAGGGCTGGGTAAGCGACTTCGCCTCGATCAAAGCGGGCTCGGTCCTGCAGGCCGACGGCGGCTACCTGATTATCAACGCGGTGGAAGCGCTGACCGAGCCGGGTGTCTGGACGATGATGAAACGGATTCTTCTGCACCGCAAGATCCAGATCCAGCCCCTTGAAAGTCTCTTCCAGTACGGAGCCTGGCAGGCGACCAGCGGCATGAAGCCGGAGGAGATACGCCTGAACGTGAAGGTGATCATGATCGGTCCTTCCGACCTCTATCAGGCACTCTTCCACGCCGAGGAGGATTTCCGGAAGATCTTCAAGATCAATGCCCAGTTCGATTACGAGATCGAACGGACCGATAATATCCTGGAACAGTACGCACAGTTTATCCGGAGGCTGACCAAGGAGGAACAGTTGCCCCCGTTCGACCGGGACGGAGTGGCGGCTATCGCCGAGTATGCGGTGGAACGGGCCGGAGGAGCGGGGAAGATTTCCCTGCGGTTCAGCGACATCGCGGACATTCTGCGGGAAGCCTCCTACTGGGCGGTCAGCAAGGGGAACGACGTGGTCAGTCGGCGCCATGTGGACAAGGCGATCCGGATGATGATCGACCGGAACTCGATGTGGAAGGAGAAGATAACCGAGCGGATCGACGACGGAACGCTGATGATCGCCACGGCCGGTAGCCGGATCGGACAGATCAACGGTCTGGCCGTCTACGACCTCGGTCAGGTCTCCTTCGGCAAGCCGACCCGCATCACCGCCACGGTGTCGGTGGGTCGCTCCGGCATCATCAATATCGACCGTGAGGCAAACCTGAGCGGGAGCATCTACAACAAGGGGGCGTTGATCCTGACCGGATTTTTCCGTCATCGTTTTGCGCAGGACCGTCCTCTCTCCTTCTCCGCCTCGATCGTCTTCGAGCAGTCCTACGGCGGCGTCGAGGGAGATTCCGCATCGTCGACCGAGGTCTACGCCCTTCTGTCGGCCCTCAGTCGCATCCCGATCCGTCAGGATTTCGCGGTCACCGGATCGGTGAATCAGTGGGGAGAGATCCAGCCGATCGGCGGCGTCAAGGAGAAGATCGAAGGCTTTTTCGATGTCTGCTGTCGCCGCGGACTGACCGGCACGCAGGGAGTGCTGATTCCGGTGCAGAACGTCCCGGAACTGATGTTGCGTGAGGATGTCGTCACGGCGGTTGAAGAAGAGAAGTTCCACATCTATTCGGTCTCCACAATCGATCAGGGGATCGAGATCCTGACCGGCGTCGCGGCCGGTGTGCGGGACGATGAGGGGAAGTGGACCGAGGGATCGATCAACGGACTGGTGGAAGAGCGGATCGAGGAACTCTCCGAAAAGCTTCGCCACGGCGTGCCGATCGTCACCACCGAAGATGCAGCCCTGATGTCGATGGAAGTGAAAAACGGGAAGTAGTAAGGAAAGGGAAGACAGGACAACCGACAGAAATCACAAAATCATTAGTCAACGATCAGCAACCTGATGACCGATATATCCAGCCGCCGCGTTCAGCTTTCACCGTCGCTTCTCTCGGCCGACTTCACGCGACTTGCCGATGAAGTGAAGGTAATGGAGCGGGGGGGAGCCGACATGCTTCACGTCGACGTAATGGACGGGCATTTCGTCCCGAACATCACAATCGGTCCGCCGGTCGTCGAGGCATTGCACGGCATCACCGACCTTCCTCTGGACTGTCACCTGATGATCTCCGATCCCGACAGCTATCTGGACTCCTTCGCGAAGGCGGGGGCGTCGATCATCACGGTTCACGTGGAGGCGGCCCTCCATCTCTACCGGACGGTGCAGACGATCCGGGATCTCGGATGCAAACCGGGCGTCACGCTCAACCCGGCCACTCCCCTCTCAACGCTGCAGGAGATTCTTCCATACGTCGATCTCGTGCTGCTGATGTCGGTAGAACCGGGATTCGGCGGACAGAGCTTTATTCCGACACTCTACAGAAGGGCGGGAGAATTGCGAAGAATGCTGAACGATGCAGGCAACCCCGGCTGTCTGATCGAGGCCGACGGCGGGATCAAGCTGGATAACATCGCCCAGGCCTTCGCCTCCGGCGTCGACGTCATCGTCAGCGGCTCGGGCGTCTTCGGCACCGAAGACCCGGCCGAAACGCTCCGGGAAATGCGCAGGCTATGCGATGGGGGTATGTGAGTGTGGGAGTGCCGGAGTCAGGAGTCAGGAGTCAGGAGTCAGGAGTCAGGAGTCAGGAGTCAAAATATCTATCGACTCACAACTGGACAAATGCCGAAATCGGGAGTCAAAATTTCCACCGGCTCATAACTCACTGCTCACAGCTCACAGCTCATAGCTCATAGCTGACTGCTCCCCCTCACGGAAACCCGATATACAACAACTCCGTCAGGATCGCAAAGTTCTTGGCAAAGTGCATCGCCTCGATCATCCGTTCCTCCCGCTCCCTGATGCTCCAGAACCGGTGAATCACCAGCGAGGAGACGACCAGAAAGACTGACAGACCGGCAATGCCCACAAGGAGCAGGAACCCGGTTATCAGGGAAAGGCCGCCGGAAATCAGAAGAATGCCACTCAGACGAACCATCAGTTCCGGGGCCACCAATCCACGCTTTCCGGCATACTCCTCAAGGGTCTTCGTATTGAACAGGTGATTGAGTCCGTTCAGAACGAAGAAGATGCCGAGCAGTATGACGAGAATCGTTTTGATCATGATCTGAGTACCTCTGCTTTGATGTTCGTGTTCCTCATCCTCAATATTATCTCTTCATCCCGACCGGCGACCCCGCAGCGAAATAAAAAAGGGGAACGCCCGCAAAGACCGTCCCCCTTTATCAGTCAACGTGTTTGGTTGATGGTCGCAATCAGCCCCGCTGAATCCTGTCGAGCACCTTGAAGGTGATATCGATCTTCTTGCTCACATAGACCATCCCGCCGCTCTTCTTGTCGACGACTGCATCCAGATTCATTTCCTTTGCAACGGCATCGATCGCAGCCAGAATCTTCTCGCGGATCGGTCCCAGCATTGCGGCGCGGCGCTGCTGGATCTCGGTCTCCTTCATCTGCCGGTACTGCTGCATCTGCTGCTGGATTGTTCTCAGTCGCTCCTCCGCCTTCGCTCTGGCATCCGGCGTCATCCCGGCCTGTTGCTGCTGATAGGCCTGCAGCTCGGTCTGATAGGACCGGTTCATATTATCAAGCGTATCCTGAATCGCCTTGGTCAGGCTTGTCAGCCGCTGTTCTCCCTGCGTGTATTCAGGCATCGCCTGAATGATCTGCTCGGAATCAATGACGCCGATATTTGTTTCCCCTCTGGCCGAAGAGATCACCACTCCGCAGAAAAGCAGAAGAAGGACGACTCCGTTACGAATGCTGTGCATAGAAATACCTCCTGAATGACAAGATATATGAGTTCCTTTTTCTTCGATAATCCCGATCCGAATCGATCCGACCGATGGTAACAAGAAGAGCCGGAACGTTGTACTGTTCCGGCTCTTCACTGAAATCTACCCACTCGACGGTTCACGTGTTTACCGCATATCTTCCGCAACGAACGGAAGGAGTGCAAGATGCCGCGCATATTTCACGGCCTGGGTAATCGACCGCTGCTGCTTTGCGTTGACGCCGGTGATGCGGCGCGGAAGGATCTTCCCCTGATCGTTCAGGAAACGCTGCAGGAGCTTGATGTTGGTGTAATCGATATACTCGATCCCCTTGATCGGATTGCGCTTCTTGCGACGGCGCGTATCGCGCTGCTTCGGACGGAACAGTCCGTCGCTCTCTTCGTTGCGGTTGCGATAGTTGTTGCGTGCCACGTTACTTCGATTTATCGTTTGATGATATGATTACGTCGTTCGTTAGCGGCCTTACTCGGCGATCGGTGCGCCGTCGTTCTCTGCCGGCTCCTGCTCATCGGGCTTCTTCTGGTTCTTTGCCGCCTTCATCGATCTCGATTTCTCGAAACGCTGATTGAACTTGTCGATACGCCCTGCGGTGTCGATCACTTTCTGGCGACCGGTGAAGAACGGATGGCACTCGGAGCAGATCTCGAGCTTGATGTCACCAACGGTCGAATGGGTCGTGAAGCTGTTGCCGCAGACGCACGTTACCGTTGCAAGCTGATAATTCGGATGGATATCTGTTTTCATGTTCTTTTCCTGCCTTTGGCGGTTTGTCTCATTCGTGTCTCAACGGATCGGGCTCCTCCCCCCCTGACGGAAGGACCCAACAAACTCAACGTCCCGGGAACCTACGATTCCTTGACGGCCCTCTCGACATCGGCCAGATCCTTCACCTTGATCAGCTTCTCGTTGAAGCGATACGTCCCCTTATCGGTCTTGCTCGCCACGATCACCTTCACCGAAACCAGATCGGCTCCGGCCCCACGCTTGTTGACTTTATCAACAAATGTCTGCTGTTTAGCCATGAGAAATACCCTGTATAGAGCGTTTGATTATCCAAAAGAGCAATAAAGATACGGGATAGAGTCCGTCCCGACAAGCGGAGGGCTATGACGAGTTGTAGCGGAAAAAGACGGGATTCCCTCAACGGAATCCCCGGGCGGAGCTACGGATCCCGCCGCAATATCGACGGGGCATTGTTCCCTGTTATCACTCTGATTACCCGAATCTGCGATTTCCGGACCGCTCGGGTTTGTGCAGGAGGTGGGAGTCGAACCCACACGAGGTGTAAGCCCCACTGGATTTTGAGTCCAGCGCGTCTGCCAATTCCGCCACTCCTGCGTGGCCGTTCCGGCGAAAGACCGGCAACATACGATGAAGAATGCAAAAGGAAAAATGCAAAATTCAAAAAGGAGAAGAGAGGACATTCCCGCTTTTTGAATCCGCCGCGGCGGATCATTTTGAATTTTGCATTGCTCCACACAGCAGAGCCAGATACTCCCACGTATAGATGCCGGTCCTGTGCCCGTCCTTCCAGGAGATCTGGATGGCGTAGCTCCCGACCGGCTCCACTCCCGCCAGGTCGTACATCCCCTCGGTGTAGGTCGGCAAGGTCAGCGGGGCGTAGTGCTTGCCGAGAATCGTCTCCCCCTTACAGTGGGCGCAGGGGCACTCCTTCCGGAGCAACTGCATCGGCAGATCGCATGTCCTGCCGTCGGTCCAGACCAGCCGCAGAGCCCCTTCGGGAGATTTCGTAATCGTCTTCGGTGCCGGATATTCCATCAACTCTTCTTCGCTTCTTCGGATAGTGACCGGAAAAAGACGAAGTTACTCGATTACCACGAGCTTCTTTACGACAGTCTGTTCGCCGGCGGAAAGGCGGAGCAGATAAAGTCCGGACGGAAGCGGTTCACCCGTCCCTCCCCGCAACGACACCACATGTCTTCCCGATTCCATCTCACCTCCGGTCAGTCGCCGCACCTTCGCTCCGGTCGCATCAAACAG
>CAMLOB010000064.1 GCA_946481475.1 uncultured Chlorobiota bacterium
GTGTTCTCAGACATTGATCAACCTTTCTGATGGGGAGCGGTAACTGATGCCGGGAGCATTGCCGTAACGGTTCGGTTCCACTTCCAGCGAGATGTTGAAGACATCCTCAAGACGTTCGGGAGTTAACACCTCGTCCGGCCGACCCTGCACAACCAGTTTTCCCCCGGAAAGCATGATGAGCCGATCGCTGTAGATCGATGCCAGATTCAGATCGTGAATCGAGGCCAGGAGCGTAAGCCTTCTCTCCGCAACCACTTTCCGGAGGACTTCCAGCAGGCTTTGCTGCCAGGAAATATCCAGGTGTGTGGTCGGCTCGTCCAGAATGATGACCTCGGTATGCTGTGCCAGAGCGGTGGCGGCCATCACCCGCTGAAGCTCTCCTCCGGAGAGATGCGTGATCGGCTCGTGTCGCAAAGAATCAAGCGAGAGAAGGGAGATCGCCTCCTCGGCAAGTTCGATATCTTTTTCGTTTTCAAACCCTCCGTACCCGTTCCGCCACGGAGTTCGTCCCATCAGGACGGTCTGCTCCACGGTAAAGGGGAAGGCCGGACGCCAGGTCTGGGAGACGTAGGCGATGTGACGCGCCCGGTCGTGCGGCGACCACGAGTCCAGCCGACGTCCGAGCAGCCGGACCTCTCCGGACTGAGGCTTCAGAAAGCCGCACAGGATGCGGATCAGGGTGGTCTTGCCGGAGCCGTTCGGACCGATCAGTCCGGTCAGCATCCCCGGCTTCGCCTCAACCGAGATCCCCTCCAGTCCGAAGCGGGGTCCATGCCGAAAGGTTATGTTTGTTGCCTGAATCGACATAATAATCCACCATAATAACGAATCGGGGAGAAACGGGAGAGGGTGGTGCGCTCATTGCCGCCGGTCCTTTTTCTCACCGAAGCTGCAAACCTACGGAAGGGGGTGTGATGGGTTCCGGAAAAATTCTGGCGGTCGATATTGGGGGGACGAAGATCGCGCTCGGCGTTGCGGAGCGGGAGGAGTTCAGCCGCAACGGAAAACTGCATCGTGTTGATAAGTTCCCGGTTCCGGAACCTCGTACCCCCGAAGGGGTGATTCCGGTGGTTGTCGAGCGGGGGAGGGCGTTGCTTCGGGGTGAACGGCCGGAAGCTCTCGGCATCTCCATCGGCGGCCCGCTCGATCACGAACAGGGAATCGTCGTCAACTTCCCCCATCTGCCCCGGTGGAAGGATCTTTCCCTGGCGGCGATGCTCGGCCGGGCGTTCGACGCCCCCGCCCGACTGGACAACGATGCGAATCTTGGTGCTCTTGCCGAATATCGCTGGGGGAAAGGGGAAGAGGCCGATCCGTTTCTCTACCTGACGCTCAGCACGGGAATCGGCGGAGGAGTCATCATCGGCGGTCGGCTGGTTCACGGGGCCGCCTCCGGTGGAGGAGAAGTCGGCCACATCACCGTACAGACCGACGGACCTCTCTGCGACTGCGGCAACCGGGGATGTCTGGAGAGGATGGCAAGCGGGACAAACATTGCCCGGCGCGCGCGCGGGCTGGCGGAGACCGACCCTGAAAAAGGGGAGCGATTGCTGGAACTTGCCGGAGGAGAACTTCACCGGATCACAGCGGAGACGGTGCTGGCCGGATACCGCGAGGGAGATCGTGCGGGAACCGATATCTGGCTGGACATGGCCCGATATCTGGCGATCGGTCTCGGATCGCTGATTCACGTCCTCTCCCCGGAGAGAATCGTTCTCGGCGGCGGACTCTCCCTTGCCGGAGATGATCTGATCGGTCCGGTCCGGTCGAGACTGCAAGAGCATGTCTTCTATATCCCGCTCGACCGGATCGACCTCTGCACTGCGGCTCTCGGTCACGACAGCGCGTTGATCGGGGCGATGGTGGTGGGGGTTGAGAGTTCCTGGAGTTTATAGAGTTCGTAGAGTTTGGAGAAGGGGAGAACAATTTACTCTTCGCGGTAGAGGATCGTCCTGTCCGTTCTGTAGAGGAGGAGTCGTTCGTCCGATGTGGTCGATCCGGGAGTTGCCGCCGTGTACTGTCGTTTGACCGTCCAGTTCCCTCGGTCGTCCGATTCGTCATAGATATAGTCGAAGGCCCGCTGATAGGTGGTGTCGTTGCCGAACGAGTCGGCACTGGAGACCGGATCGCCGTACTCGTTGAAGAGTTGCGAGCGGGAGTGGACGATCTTCCGGTTCTTGAACGTCTGCACGATCGTTGCCATCAGGGTTCCGTCTTCAAGAAAGCGTTGTACTTCCTGTCGGTCCACGACCGTATCCCTGCCGTACTCCCACTTCCAGAAGATGACCGGTGTCGTCGTGTCGCCATACACGTAGGAAGTATAATCGTAGGCGATCCGCTCGTCCGGAACCGCCGCGGTATCCTTCAGCGAGCGGACCGGATCGGTTGAAGGATCGAAACGGCGGATGGTGGAGCCTCTCGGTTTGTTCCCTGCCATGTAGAAGAACTCTTCAACGGCAGTGATCGCTCCGGTTGCCGAGTCGTACTCCACCCGGTGCGTCGGGTTGGAACCTGCATAGGTATACTGATGTCGGGTCGTCTTTCCGCTCTGAAGGTTCCGCTCGACTTCTATCTCGATCTTTCCGTCGGCGCGGTAGATGAAACTCTCGTCCAGAATCAATCGGGCCGAGTCGCCTCCTGTTCCTTCCCCGGCCGTCAGTTCAAGGACCGGTTGCAGTGAATCGGATTCCTTGTCGTAGGTAAAGAGGGAGGTTGTCGAGGGAGTGTGCTGCAGGAATGTGCGTCTTCGCTGAATCTGTCCTTTCTCATTGAACGTGCTGACGACTTTCACCTGGAGTGGTTCCCACCGTTCCGCTGCCGGAGAATAGGTGCGGGTCACCGTCACGGTCGCCTGCACCGGTCCTTTCAGTCCTTCCTTCCGCAGATCGGTCTGCACCGGATAAATCTGCGCGGAAAGGGTCCCGCCGAAGCCGAGCAGGAGAAGTATGGCGAAGAGAAGGCGCATTATGGAATTCTGGCGGTTCATATAGATCATTGAAAAAAATCTCCGGTCCGGAGTCGAAACGGGCATGCCAAGATAGAGAACTCGGCGATGTCGTATCATGACAGAAGTTAACCGCAGGCAAACCTGTCAGTCCGCGAAATCGACGTCGAATTTCCCGCTTGCGATCTCTCTGTCGGATGCAATGCCGCTCGTATCCTTCCCCCGAAAGCCGAAGGAACCGGCAACCCGTTCTCCGTCAATCTCCGAAATCATCCCGCTTCCGCTCCCGAAGCCGTAGGCGGTCCACTCGGTAAATTCGTCGACCAGGACGGCTTCGCTTCTCCCTTCCCCCAGCCGATAGTGGCCGACCGTATCGGCATCGAACACCACTCTGACCAGCGTACCGATGGCCGAACTTCCTTCCACGACAATCCTGCTTCCTTCCCGGCGTGCCTCGATTTCCGTAGCGGTCCAGGTCTTTCCGTCGATGATGGCCTGCATGGTATTGCGTGTTGAAGGGGGATCGGTTGTTCCGCACGAGGGGAGGAGGAGGGCAAGCGTTAAAACGAGACAGAATGAATGTGATGATCGCATTGTGATATTCTGATGATGATTCCCTTCGATGTCGCGTCGAAAACAAGGCTACGGGATTGGTTGTTACTGTGCAAGGGGATTCGAGGGGGACAAGGGGGAGGTTGTGATGGAGATGCTGGTGAAAAATCGGGATGGATAAAAGGGGAGGAGATGATATGGAGAGGGGAAGACCGTTTGGTCTTCCCCTCATCTTTTTGTATCCGTTAAATCCGTCGGGATCAGTCCACCTTTGCAGCGACCGCACCCTTGACTCCTTCATAGGAGATCAATTCGCTGTCGATCGAGCCGATCGCCACTTTCGTGCTGACCTTGACCGGCATCTTCCGGTCGTCGTCGGTCAGCCAGATCGTGATCGTCCCCTCACTCTTGAACAGTCCTCCCTCCTTCACCATCGGCTCCACCTTGATGCATCGGAACTTTCCGGCCTTTACCGAAATGGTCTCTTTCCCCAGAACCTTCACTTTCAGTTCATGCGTCTTCTTGTCGTAGAAGTTCTTCAGCGTGAAGCTCTGCCCTGCTTTCATGCTCCCGATGTCGTAGGCGCGCGTGTAATAGAAGGCACTCAGAACGTCCTGAACGTATTCCGGAGTATCGAATGTCCCCTTTGTGGTCCGCGCCAGCTTTTCCTTCTGGTCGATGTTTGCCGAAAAATCTTTCTTGTAGTCCCCTTCGCGGACCTGCTGCTGGAACTTCCAGGGGAAGATTCCATCGACGTCGACCCAGGTCCGGTAGGTATCCCGTACCTTGAAGATCTTGTCGAAGCTGTTGGTGGTCCGCATTGTGAACTTGATATCGTAGCAGGGACGGTTGCTGACGGTGGTTGCCTTCGGATCGACGCTCATCACCGCATATCCGGCCGTAATAAACTTGTATTTCACCGCAAAGGTGAGTTTCTCGCCGTAGCTGAATGCATCGTTGGAAACCGTCCGAAGGGCCGCTTCATGCGTCCCCGTTTTGTTGCTTGTTGAAGCTGTAAGACCGACCATACCGAACAGGAGGAGGGCGGCGAGGCCTGCACCTCTGCGGAGATTGCCGGTTGCTGATTTCAGGAATGAATACATGGTCATTGTCCAATCTAATTGAATTTCTCAGGATTTTCCAGGAACGCGGGTGTGACGCACCGACCCGGATCAAGTTTCATCTTCCCCCCACTTTCCCCTTCAGGAGAGTCTCAATTGTTCAAGACAGGCCTCGGCAACCCGTTGCGGTGCGATGCGGGCGATAACGTTTATCGGATTTGTCCCTTTTACCGTGGTACCCGGAGGAACAGGTTCTCCCTCTTCAGGCGTCAGCGTCGTGACGTTCGGACCGATCGGAGCCCGTCGTTGCGGCCAGTTCGGCGGCCCCCCCGGAAACAGAGCGACGACCGGGGAGCGGACCAGAGCCGCCAGATGGGCGCCATCGGAGGCGCTGCTCAGAAAACATGCGGTCCCCCGCAGCAGTTCACTGACGCCGTTCGGCGAAAGCGTGTCGATAATGGCCGTTCGATTATCCTGCCCTATTCCCTTCCTTAATTCTTCGGCAATCGGTCGTTCACCGTGACCGGAAGTGATGACGATGGAAAGGTCGGGACGGGCCTCCAGCAGCATACGTCCGGCTTCGGCAAAGCGGCTGATCGGATAGGGGAGCACCGACGGTTTGCCGACCGGATGGATAATCACGTAGGGTCCGTCGATCTTCGCCCCTTGCAGGTGTGCTCGGGCCTCGCCGGCAGCCTCTTCCATCGGCGGAAGTTCGGGCATTTCCGGTTCAAACGTGCCGGGAATCAACGGACCCAGCATATTCAGCTCAAACTCCGCCTCGTGACTTCCCCGATCCGTGCGCCGGTCATAGACCCACCGCGTGAAAAGGCCGGAATACCAGCGGTATCCCGAACCGATACGAACGTCGATCCCGGCCCGAACCGCCTCCAGAGCAAGTCGGAACTCCGGTTTGGCGAAAATTACGGCGTCCGGCTTGTATTGGCGAAAGATCTCCAGTCCCTTCCCCGACTCGGGAAGCGTGAAAGCGTGGTCGATCTCCCGTATCCGGTGGACAATGTGGGAGATATACGGGCGGACGAGAAATGCGAGCTCGACATCGGGAAGAGCTTCCCTGATGGCGACCGACAGGGGGAGCGTGAGGATCACGTCCCCGAGTTCATCCGTGCGGGATATCAGTATCCGCTTGATTTCCGAAAGTGGCGTCAGTCCAGGCATACGCCAAAGTTACGAAGAGCCGGGCGGGCATGCACGTCTCGTCTCGTGAAATCTCTTCTTTGCGATTCCGTATCTTCTCCCTCTTATGATGAACGAAACGGTGAATGAACGAGAGGAACAACCGCTCCGCATCGCGCTGATCGGAGCCTCCGGCGCAATGGGGCGGGAGATCGAACGACTGGCTCCGACATCGGGCGTGGAGATCGTGCTCCGCTACGATGCCGAGCATCCCCTCCCCGGGGAGCGGCCCAATGTGCCGGTCGATGCCGTCATCGAGTTTACTCTCCCGGATGTCGTCCTCGGTAACATCGGGCGGGTGTTGGCGTGGGGAGTGCCGATCGTTGTCGGAACTACCGGATGGCTTCACGCGTTGGACGATGTTCGGGAGGAGGTCGAACGGCGGGGCGGAAGGCTGATCTGGGCTTCCAATTTCTCAGTCGGCGTCCAGGCTTTCTTCCGCATTGTTCGCCGGGCTGCGGAACTGATGGAGAATATTTCCGATTACGATGTTGCCCTTCACGAGGAACACCACACGCGGAAGGAAGATTCGCCGAGCGGAACGGCCCGGACGATTGCGGAGATCCTTCTCGAAGCGATCGGGCGGAAATCGGAAATCCTGACCGAGACATCGCACGGGCGAATCTCCCCCGAAGCCCTGCACCTTACCAGTCGCCGCGTCGGAGCCACCCCCGGCACACACGTTGTAACGCTGGATTCCGAGGCCGATACCATCGAACTCGTTCACCGCGCCCGGAACCGTTCCGGATTTGCCCTCGGTGCCCTTGCCGCAGCGGAGTGGATCGTGGGGGCCGCTCCCGGCATCTACCGCTTCGATGATGTGTTCGAGCGGATTATCGGTATGGGAGAGGGAGAAAAACAGACTGGAGAAACCATTCAGAACCACGGAGTAAGCTGAAGATGAAGAGATTGTTTGAAGGAACCGGCACGGCTCTGGCCACTCCCTTCAAGGAGAACGGACGGATCGACTTCGCCTCGTTCGACCGGTTGGTGGAGTATCAGATCGACGGGGGTGTCGAGGCGCTGGTCGTCTGCGGATCGACCGGCGAAAGTGCCACGATGACCTTCGACGAAAAGGTCGAACTGATTTCCAGAACGGTGGAACATGCCGCGCGGGCCGGGGAGAAACGTCCGCAGGTGATCGCCGGGACGGGATCGAACGTGACCTCCGACACGGTCCACCTGACCGTGGAGGCGGCCGGTCTCGGCGTCGACGGCGTTCTTCTCGTCTCCCCGTATTACAACAAGCCCTCCCAGCGGGGTATCTATGCCCACTATGCCGCCGTCGCCGAAGCGGTTCCCGATCTTCCCCTGATTCTCTATAACGTCCCGGGGCGTACCGGCAGCAACATCACCGCCGCCACCACATTGAAGCTGGCCAACGAGTTCCCGAACATTGCCGCCATCAAGGAGGCCTCGGCCGATCTCGATCAGTGCTGCGAAATTATGCTTCACGCTCCGGAAGGCTTCCTTCTCTACAGCGGAGAGGATTCGCTGACACTCCCTCTGCTGGCGATGGGTGCCCGCGGAGTCATCGCCGTCGTCAGCAACGAGGCGCCCCACGAGTTCGGCGAAATGGTTCGGCTCGGACTTGCGGGAGACTTCGCCAGGGCGCGACGGATTCATCTGCGCCTGTTCGATCTGATGCGGCTGAACTTTATCGAATCCAACCCTGTCCCGGTTAAAGCCGCCCTCGGCATGATGGGCCTGTTCGACGAAATCGAATACCGGGAACCTCTTGTCCCGCTGGCCGGGGAGAATGCGGCAAAGCTGTACGAAGAGTTGCGACGACTTGATCTGGTGCAGGACGTTGAGTCGCCGGTGGAGGTGGAAGAGTGATGGAGAAATCCAGAGGGATGAAAGGGGGAGGAAAGGGGACGAGGGGCACGAAGGGGACAAGGAGTACGACGGGGACTGGAAGGATGAAGGAGCGAGGGGAGAGTCGTGGGGGGCATTCCGGGTGGAGGAAGGAAGAGGGAGAGGGGAGAGGGAAAAGAGGAAAAGGGGAAAAAGATACTCGGCAAGGAGGAACGGGGGGAAGAGGAAGGGATCAATCGGAACGGGGAGAGAGACGGGGAGAGAGACGGGGGATGGGAAGACCGGAGAGTAGGCGAAAGGATGCCGAAGACACTCGCAGAGATGAGAGGAGAGAACAGAAGAGAGGACGGAGCGGTTCCGAAGGGGAGAGAGGGGGATCAAAGGGAAGATCGGGAGGTGGGAGAAACCCGGAGGGGAAGGGGAGAAGAACGTACGATAGCCGGAGAACTCCGGATGAACGGGGCGAGAGAAGAGGGAAACCCGGCAGGGGAACGCGTGAAGATGCCGGCGGGGGATCCGGGGGAATGGATCCGGTAGAGTTCTGGTCGATCTGCTCGGTGAACAGTTTCCCCCTTTCCAACGAGCAGATGGAACAGTTCACACGCTACGCCCAGGATCTTCTCTACTGGAACGATCAGATCAACCTGATCTCCCGGCGGGATACCGAACATCTCTGGGACCGGCATCTGCTCCACTCGATCGCTCCTGTTCTGATGGGACTGATTCCGGAGACCGGCCATCTTCTGGACATCGGTTCCGGCGGCGGGCTTCCGGGCATTCCGATCAAGATCGCTCTGCCGAAACTGGATGTGACGATGCTCGACTCCATCGCAAAAAAGGTTCGCACGACGTCGATGCTGGCCTCCCATATCGCAAAACATGGTTTGCACTCCATTCGCAACAGAGCCGAGGAGCTGGCAAACGAGGAACGCCATGTGAATGCCTACGATGTCGTGATAGCCCGCGCGGTCGCTCCGCTGGTCGACCTGATGACCTGGGCAAAACCCCTGCTGAAACCGGACGGCAAGATCGTTGCGCTGAAAGGAGGGGCCTTGACCGATGAGATGGACCATGCCGTCAATCGATTCCCCGATGCCGATATCCGGATCCTCGATATCGACCTGCGGGGGACCGACTGGTTCGCAAAGGAGAATAAGCGGATCGTCACCGTGCAGTTTCCGGCATAGAGCCTCCCCTTGGGGGTCTCTTTGTACCCTTTGTGGTAAATCAGCACACATACCGCAGTTCGCCGCAACGACAATTCACGAAGGAATGTGCAGGAGAAAACGGGAAGAGCCGGAGAGAATCAATATCTCTCCGGCTCTTTTTCGATAGCTGATGCCTGTTCCTGAATTTACTGGGGATTGACGCTCCCCTCCGGCGACGATCCGACCTGCGGGTTTCCGGACATCGAGGGAATCCTTCCCGCCGTTGAAGACTGCACAGGAGCCGTACCGCCGTTCACCGACTCGGTTGGTCTCTGCACACCCCGATTTCCCGCCTCTTTCCTTACCGGTCTGGATACGGCCGTATTCCTGGTCGCCGGTTGTTCGGCAGTCGGGGATGCCGGCTGTGCGGTTCCTCCGCTTTGTGCGGATTGCGCTTCTTCTTTCCGGTTCTTCACCACCGCTGTGGAGACCCGTTTCGGTTTCTTCTCTTCAGTAGTCGTTGTGCTTGTGTTGCCGGACGTTGAGGGCGTTGTCGTCTGCGGCGTCTCCTCCCGGTTCTTCACAACAGCGGTCGATCTCCGTTCCGGCTTCTTTTCTTCGACAACTGTTGTGGTTGTACTGCCGGAAGTTGAAGGTGTTGATGTTGTCGTCTGTGGCCTCTCCTCCCGATTCCTCACAACGGCGGTAGACTTTCGTTCCGGCTTCTTCTCTTCTTCAACAACCGCGGATGTCTTCTTTTCGGTAGTGCTTGAAGTCTGTGCCGGGATTTCTCCCCGCCGGTTTTTCACAACAGCCGTTGAAATCCGTTCCGGTTTCTTTTCTTCGGTATCTGTTTCCGGATTGACCTCGGGTGTTCTGTATGTCGATGAGGTCGGCCTTTCTTCCCGCCGGTTTTTCACAACAGCCGTTGAAATCCGTTCCGGTTTTTTCTCTGCGGTAATAACTCCCGTCTCGGATTCCATTCTGTCCGGATTCCCCGAAACGACATCGGACGACGAATTCCGGGAATCCTTCTTCGACTCGGTCCCCTCACGCAAAATCTGCTGCGAATTTCCGGATGCCCTCTCGGTCATTCCGTTCCTGTCGCCCGTATCCGGTTCCTTCTCTTCCGATTCGGCGGGGTTCCGGTAGGTGATCTCACCGGTCATCCCTCCATCGGCTTTGTCTGACGGATATTCGTCATTCTTCTCAGTTTTGTGATCGTCGTCAACGCCGATCACACCATCTGTTCCGCCATCGACTCTGTCGGGCAGATCCCCTCGCTCTCCCTCCTGTCCCCCCTCAACCACGATAACCCCATCAATCCCTCCGTCCGCTCTGTCGGGCAACGCCCCTTCAATCTTCTCATCTTCCTGTCCGCCCTCTACACCGATCACGCCGTCAACTCCTCCATCTGCTCTGTCTTCAAGAGGTCTGTCGGTTCCGTCGACCGGATCGGTGTGGGGATCGTTGCGCGGATCGTGGGCGACATGGTCTCTGTCTCTCCACTGATCCAACCGGCAGGACGACCGATTCCGGACATGTCGATGATCTCTCTGCCGAACATCGATCCAGGCATCGCAGGTCGTTCGATCAGTGTGGAGATGATATCCGCATGTCCCGCAGTATTCTTCTCCCTCATGGATAATTGTGGAGATGTAGTGCCTGTCGGCTGAGGGAGCGCATCGACATCCGGAGACGTTCACGTAGCGAACCGTCTCTGTCCGGCTGCCGGCCGGATAGTGGTGGTGAACGGAGTAGCATCCGGTAAAAAAGAGGGTAAGGCATCCGGAGCCGAGCAGTGCAGCAAGTAATCGAAAACGTTTCATAGGTCACCTCGCGGTATGGTTATGTGGTGCATGTGATTTCCGATTTCAACGGAGGAGAATCGGTCTTTCTGAGAAAGAATGATACATCGACTCGGCAAGGGCTGCAGGGTTTGGCGACAAATCCGTTAGACAGTAAAAGAGTGGGGTCATTCCGGGCGACCGGAAAAAAAATCCCCGGCCCTGCATCGGCAGGACCGGGGAACTCATCTTGAGCATTCTCGCCATTCAACGTATCGCTGTATCTTACCCATCGCTCAAGATTTCGTTGTGGATCGTCAAACCATCATTCATTGTTCATCACAACAGTCGTCTCGGGGGGAGCAGACGCCTTCCCGCAGAAACGTTTAACCGAAGCGAAAAAAAATGCGCACATACGGACCAAAGAAAAATTTTCTCGCTCTCGACGAACTTCATTCCTCGCTTCACAGCTCGGAAATCGCCATCCTTCCGGCTCCCTACGAACATACCGTCAGCTACGGCGGGGGGACGCGGAGGGGGCCACGCGGGATTCTGCGCGCTTCGGCCTACGTGGAGTTCTACGACGACGAGTTCGATCGCGAGCTCTGTTTCGACAAGGGGATCGCAACGGTTCGTCGGTTGAAGTTCAAGGATGCGGTCGATCAGGATGCGCTTGATCTGATAACCGAAGGGGTCTCCTCTCTGATCGAAGCCGGGAAGTTCGTGGTGACGCTCGGCGGCGAACACACGATCTCCACCGCACCGATCCTCGCCCACCTGGATCGCTATCCCGACATGTCGTTGCTTCACTTCGATGCCCATTCCGATCTGCGGGAGAGCTACGAGGGGTCGAAGTACTCTCACGCCTCCTTTGCCGCCCGCGTGGCCGAGCGGATGGATCCGAAAAAGATCACGCAGGTCGGTATCCGGGCGCAGTGCCGGGAGGAGGCGGAGTTTATCCGGACGCACGGCGTCAACACGTTCTATGCCAATGCGATCCGCCGGGGGATGTATGGTCTGTCGTGGCAGGAACGGGTGGTCGATACGCTGGCCGAGGAGGTCTACGTGACCTTCGACGTCGATTATTTCGATCCGGCGATCATGCCGGCAACCGGCACTCCCGAACCGGACGGATTTCTCTACGCCGAAACGCTCGACGTCTTTCGTGCCCTCATCAAGTCGGGACGCCGCATCGTCGGCTTCGACGTGGTGGAGCTGGCACCGATCGAAGGAATCTCCCATCCCGATATCCTGACCGCACGCCTTATCTACAAGATGCTGAACTTTGCCTTTGCCGATCACGTGCCGGAATATCCGAGGATCAGAGTGGAGAGAGTCGATGAAGGGAAGGTTCTGTAGCGGTAAGAGGGTGTCTTAAAAGTCACGAATTGCAGAAGTCTCTGTGCTTCGTGGTACCTG
>CAMLOB010000065.1 GCA_946481475.1 uncultured Chlorobiota bacterium
CTCAGGTGATTCGCAGACTTATGCCATCATCTCCTTGACGGCATCTTTCTCCCACTCAAGCTCCTCGATCGAGGCATTGATCTTCTCCTGAGCCCACTCGTTATGTTCCACACCTTCGACGATCTCCCACGATCCGTCGGCGGCGGTCCGGATCGGGAAGCCGACGATCAGTCCCTCCGGCGTTCCGTACTCTCCGCGCGAACAGACGGCAACCGAGTGCCAGTCTCCCTCCGGCGTCGGGTTGATGAGCGAGACGACCGTGTCGAGTGCGGCGTTGGCGGCCGATGCGGCCGAGCTTGCCCCGCGGGCCTCGATGATTGCCGCTCCCCGCTTCTGCACGGTCGCGAGGAAATCTCCCTTCAGCCAGTCGTGATCCTCGATCACTTCCGCAGCCGGCTTCCCGTCGATCTTCGTGTTGTAGAAATCGGGGTACTGCGTCGAGGAGTGGTTCCCCCAGATCGCCATGTTCGTCACCTCGCCGACGCGAACTCCGGCCTTCTGCGCAAGCTGACTCATCGCGCGATTCTGGTCCAGACGGGTCATGGCGAAGAACCGGTCGTTCGGGATGTCCGGTGCGTTGTTCATGGCGATCAGGGCGTTCGTGTTGCACGGATTACCGACAACCAGAACACGGATGTCCGATGCGGCGTGGTCGTTGATCGCCTTCCCCTGTACGGTGAAGATGCCGCCATTCTTCAGCAGCAGATCATTCCGCTCCATTCCCGCCTTTCGCGGAGCCGCCCCCACAAGCAATGCCCAGTTGACGTCCTTGAACCCGACGTTCGGATCGTCCGTGGCGACGATTTCGCGAACCAGAGGAAACGCGCAGTCGTCCAGTTCCATCACGACGCCGCTCAGCGCATTCATCGCCGGCGGAATTTCCAGAAGGTTCAGGGAGACTTCAGTCTCCGGACCGAACATCTCGCCCGAGGCGATGCGGAAGAGAAGGGAATAGCCGATCTGTCCTGCCGCCCCGGTGACGGCTACGCGTACATGATTCATAGCGGATTGAGTTTATAGAGTTCCTAGAGTTTGTAGAGTTCGTAGAGTGGAAAGGCCTGCGGCCGGGATCGGCGCGAGACGATCACGTTCTGACGAACGGGGAAAGATAGAGGAATGGGGGGAGAAAGGGGATTGCATTGTGTAGAGGACAGTTCCTAGAGTTTATAGAGATTTGCAGGGGAAGGAACTGTAGGGGGCAAAAACCTTTGCCCCCGGTTCCCCTCATCAAGCCAGACTATCCGTCGCCCGTCCCCTGCGAAGCGTATAGACCGGCACCTCACGCGGGACGCCGAGGCGGAACGGAAGCCAGTGGCCGGCACCGGCCGAGGTGTAGAGTTTCGATTTCCCCCCGTTCTTCTCATAGTATCCCCAGAGGTACTTCCCGATGCCGAACCAGGTCTCGAACAGACTCCGGCCGTTCCATCCCATCTGTCCTCCGGCGTGCGTATGTCCGGCGATCGTCATGCCGATCCCGAGATCCGCCGCCGGATCGAAAGCTTCCGGGCGGTGACTCATCAGCAGGTGGAATGCCCGGGAGGGGGCGGCGTCGAAGGCCCGTTCCACCGAGCCGTACAGGAACCGGGCTTTCCCCGGTCCCTCTTCTCCGGCAGCCACGGGATCGTCCGCCGCGCCGATCACCAGCTCCGCTCCGCCGATCTTCAACGTTTCGTTCTTCTCCACCATCAGGGGAATCGGTCCCTTGTCAAATATTTTGCGCACATCGGTGATGCCGCGGTAGTATTCGTGGTTGCCGAGCGATGCGAGCGTCCCGTAGCGGGGACGAAGTTGTGAGAAGAGGTTGAGAGCCTCCGGCAGGACCGTCAGGTCGTCGGAGATATCGCCGGTGATCAGCACCAGATCGGGTCGTTGGGCTTCGGCTCCGATCAGGAGTTCCTGAAGATGTTCCAGACGGATATAGTAGCCGAGGTGAAGATCGGAGATATGAAGGATGCGAAGTCCGTCAAGATCGGGATGAAGATCGTCGAACGTCATCTCGACGTTCGGAAAGACGGGTGCTGTGGCCGAGCTGACCAGACCGAACGTCCCGGTACCGACGGCCAGCAGGGGGAATGCCGCCGATCCTGCCGTCACCAGAGAGCGGCGCGTCATGTCAATCTCTTCCTGCTGTCCGGAGAGCGTCCCTCGGGTCGACTCTTCGTGTTCGATTTCGGGAGGTGCTGCCACTGCCCGGTTCTTCCACCGCTCCCTTCCCCATCGAATAATCCGTTCCAGCGTCAGTGTGATTCCACTGAACGGAAGGAGGAGGGCCAGGCCCAGAAAGGAGATGAAGAAGAAGGAGGTCAGGAAGGCAAACAGCCGTTCGGTCCACTCGATGCCGAGCATGCGGGAGAAGGCCCAGAGAGCGGCCAGAAGGACTCCGGCCGCGGGAACTTGCCAGACGGCCCGACGGACACCCCGGATTTTCCACCACTGCCTGTGGAGTGTCCAGATCAGAAGAGCATTTACTCCTCCGAGGATCAGAAGTATGATTGCGCTGAAAATCTGGCTGAAGTACTCGTCCATGATACCCGAACAACGGTTCAATTGTCGCGATAGTTCACCCACTACTTTTCGTTTCAGGTCGGCGGAATAAATCCTCTCCCTTCCGGAATTACCCCTGCGGGCGGTCGGGTCTTTCGTGATATCGCCGTCCCGGTTGCAGGTCTCATTCGACTGTTGTGACCCGATTTCAATTCTTACAACAATTCAGGGAGTGTAGAAATGAAGAGATCAGTGGTACCGATTATCCTGCCGTTGCTTGCAGCGGGTCTGTTGGTGGCCGGATGCGGCGATGACGAACCGACCTCGCCGTCGCCGACAACCTTTACCGTTATGATCGAGAACGTATCGCAGCCGGGGACGCTGAGCACCGACCGTGCCGACGGCGTTGTCCCCCTGTCGCCCGGTGCCTATGCGGTCTATCAGGGGGATAACCCGATGTTCACGGTCGGTCAGGCATCCGATGCCGGTCTGGAGGCGATTGCCGAGGACGGAGTGACGGCGATGACGGTTGCCGCTCTTCAGGGGAATGCTTCAGTGGAGGAGAGTGGGGCGTTCATGGCAACCGGAGGTCCGATTGTTCCGGGGGAACCGGCAACATTTACCATCACAGCCGTGCCGGGTGATCGCCTGCAGATCGCGACGATGTTCGTGCAGTCGAACGACTGGTTCTATGCGTTCGGTGGGGAGGGGCTTGATCTGTTCAACGGTGATGCGGCGATCAGCGGAGATGTGACCTCGAAGATCGTTCTGTATGATGCCGGAACCGAGGAGGATACGGCTCCCGGAACCGGACCGGACCAGAAGCCGGCGCAGGATGCCGATGCGGTCAATGTCGGTCCGGCCGACGACAACACGGCGATCCGTCCGGCAAGCGAGGACGGCTTCACGATCCCGGCCAACAGCCAGGTGATCCGCGTGACGGTTACGCCCGCCTCCTGAGATGATCGATGACCGGCCACATTATGCCGGATGTGAAGAGGAAGGGGAAAAACGGGATGATGAACATCCGGGGTCGGTGCCGAAGAGATGGGGCATCGACCCCGATTCGTCTTCGGGAAGAATTGTGAGGAACGGGACAGGAAGGTAATTTCGGGCAAGGGAAGAGACTTGCATCAGAAATCATAACCTTTTGCTGTTTCGTAAAGATCATAGAAAGCGTGAGTTCGAATCGGAGATGCTTCCTCACCTTGAGGTGCTCTACCGAACCGCCGTCCGGTTGCTTCGGGGTGATGCCGACGAGGCGAGCGATCTGGTGCAGGATACGTTCGCGCAGGCGTGGAAATCGTTCGACCGCTACCAGTCAGGGACAAACGCCCGTGCCTGGCTCTATGCGATTCTGATGAACAAGTCGCGCCACTACCATCGGAGGGCGGCCACCCGGAAGGTGATCCCCCTGAGCGATCACGGCGATGACGGGTTGCTGGATAAAGTCAGCAGCGAACCTCTCTCACTGGAACATATCGGCGATGAAGGAATTCTTGCAGCTCTCGACCGGCTCTCGGATGAACACCGGGAGGTGATTCTGCTGGCCGACGTGCAGGAATTTTCCTACAGGGAAGTGGCGGAAATTCTTGATATCCCGATAGGAACCGTGATGTCCCGTCTGAGTCGCGGACGGGCCGGCTTGCGATCCATGCTGGCAGGCTATGCCGAGGAGTTCGGCATCAACACGTCGAAAAAGGACTGAACGGGAATCGACACGATAGCAAACGCATGAAGGAGCTGATCCATAAATATCTCAGCGGTGAGACGACCCCTGAGGAGACAACATCGGTTGAGCAGTGGCTTGCCGAACATCCCGAGGCTGCACGGGAACTCCGCGAGATGGAGGAGATCCGGTCGGCTGTCCGCCGTGCCGTCGGGAACGAGTCTCTTCCGGGCGATCTTCGGGAGTCGGTTCTGAAGAAAACCGTCGGCTCCCGGGTGATCCCGATGAAGAAGGGGGGGAGTCTCTCTTCGGGGACGTCCTATCTCTACGCCGCCGTTGCGGTTGTCCTGCTGCTGGTGATCGGGTGGTTTGCGCTCCGTGCGCCGGAGGGGGATCCGACCGGAGGAGGAGAACAGATTGCCGCCGATCTGAAATCGGTACGGGAGGTACTGAATGTCGGCATGACCGATCATCTCCGCTGTGCGGTGACCTTCTTCAAGGGAGATGTTCCCGGATACACGCCGGAGAAGATGGAGAAAGAGCTGGCCAAAAGTGTTGAGGGACTGGAGGGAGATTTTACTCCGCTCCTGCCGGTGGTGCGGCAGAAGATCGATAACGGGGAATTGCTGGTGGCCCATAAGTGCCGGTTCGACGGACGGAACTATGTCCATATGATCGTCAAGAGCGATGTGGGGATGACCTCACTGGTGATTACCCGAAAGCGGGAGGGGGAGACGTTGGGAGATCGGGAGGGGAGTGTTCCGGGGCCCGAGGGGATTCCGATACATCATGTGAGGATGGAAGATTACGAGATTGCCGGCTTCGATACCGATCGGTTCCTCGTCTTCGTCGCCTCCGATCTGCCCGAAGACGTCAACCTCCGCTTTGCACAAACTCTTGCCGCTCCGGTGAGCGAGGTGCTGAAGAAGGTCTGAGTGCAGTGCCGTTGAGTGTTGCGTCGTGCAGGTGAAGTTCGGTGTGTCCGGTTGTTGAAAGCGAAACAAGTCGGCAATCACTTGGTGGTCCCTTCGTGTCCTTTGTGCCTTTGTGTTGATCCACCACAGAGACACAAAGAAATCACCAAGTCAAGTGTTGTCAGCCTCGACAAATTCCTCGATTCTTTCGGTCACCCTGCCGATCTCCCGGATCGATTCGACCAGTCTTCCCGGTATTTCCAGACTGTGTCCGGCCCCTTCAATCAGGATCGATTCTCCTCCGGTCGCCTCCAGCACTTCCGTCGCCGCCGTCGGATCGTAGTGCTCGTCTTCCGAACCGAAGACAAAGAGGGAGCGGGGTTTCTTCAGACCGATCATCTCACGAACCCTCTCGTGCTTTATCAAAGGGGTCAGCCAGACGCAGGTCGCTCCGGCAAGTCTGTTTTCCAGCTTCAGCAATCGGGCCATCGTCAGTGTGCCGAGGGACTTCCCGATCAACGTGATTCTCCGGTACTCTCCGGCGGCAAGTCCGGCACCGCAGAGGGCAAGCCCGTCGGTGACGATCGTCCGGGCCCGCTCGGCTTCACTCAGATGCCGAAAGCCCTCCAGGTCGGTGTAGAGTCTGTCGAGCATCAGGATTTCGGCTCCCAGTTCTCCGAGCATCCGGGCCGGATAGTAGAGCACCGGAAGATCGAGGCCGTAGGCAAATCCGGGGAAGACGATCGCCAGGTGGTCCGAGCCCTTCTCCTGCCGGACAAATCGATGGGGAAGAGGCCGGTCATCGTGGCCGATGATGTCGAGTCGGTCAAGCGTCATGGCATGATGCGGTTAACGGGTTCGGATGTGCGGTTATCGTGATGGACTCTTTCTATTCTAACGTCGGTACATCTTCTCGTCGTCGAACGGAGGTAGTCCCTCTTTCGGTTCCAGTGTGGATGCCCCCTCAATGTTCTGCGCCAGACGTTCCAGCAGAGCGGTCTCCTTCTCCAGTCCGGCATCGAACAGCGTCATGTTCTCCAGATCGACCAGAGCCTGGGCACGGGCGATTGCGTCAAGGGCTTCTTCCTTTTTCCCTTCGGAGAAGAGCGTGCATCCCTCGCGCAGACCGAAGTAGACGTTGGTCAGGGCGACGGCGATGCGCATCCCCTCATGCGTGTAGAACTGCACACCCGGCTTCAATGCCGTTTTTGCTTCGTGACGAAGCGTCGTCCGGCTCGTGCGTGAGGTTCCGTCGATGTCGATGTAGCTGAGGGAGCCGTCGGCCAGCAGATCTCCCTGTCCGAGACTGAGCGGGGCGTCATCATCCCGTTCGTAACGCAGAACGATTGCTCCCCGGTTCGATGAGAAGAAGACCGTCGGCACGTGCAGTTCCGCGTCCCGGTCGCCCGGCTTCCAGGTCGGCAGTCCGTAGACGGCCGTCAGTTTCATCCCCTCCGGCGTTTTGATGTTGACGCGAAGGTCGTAGACGACCGGCGTCACCAGATAATCGAATTCCTTTTCGAAGACGTTGGCGATCTTTTCCGGTGTCTCCAGGAAGAAGAAGTTTCCGCCCCGAAGCTGCGAGATGTGGTAGATCAGTTCCTGTCCGAAGTTCAGCCCGACGCCGAATGCCGTCAGGCCGATTTCCTCCTTTGCATAGCGTTCGGTGATCGTACGGAAGCTGCCGGAATCGGTCCGGCCGACGTTCGGTCGGGCGTCGGTGAAAAGCATCAGGCGTTTCTGATAGCCTTTCTTTTGTTCCAGACCGGCAAGCTGATCGAAGCCGACCGTCAGTCCCGCCTCGATATTTGTCCCTCCGTCGGCCTCAAGCGAATCGATCGCCGCCAGAATTGCCTTCCGGTTCTTCACTTCCGTCGGCTTCAGCAGAAGCTCCGCCTCATTGTTGAAGGAGATCAGAGAGATCACGTCATCCGGACCGAGCTTCTCCACCAGCGAGCGAAGCGCCTGCTGTACGGCCTTCATGCTCGCCCCCTTCATCGAACCGCTTCTGTCGATGACGAGTGCAAGCTGGAGATTCGGACGACGGAAATCTTCGGGTTTGATGCCGGAGGTCATCCCGAGATGGAGGAAGAGTGCCGGCTGCTTTGTGTCGGCCGCCGGAGCGAAGCCGTAACCGAGGGAGAGGCAGAGTTTGCCGTCGCAATCGGCGGTCGGCGTCGGGATGTCGTGCTCGCTGTAGAGTCCTTCCGGAGAGAAGTCGATGAAGTTCGGGATACGCCCCGATTCGATCAACTGCCGCGCATAGCCGATATCCTGTGCTCCGCCGACGGTGGCTCCGAGAGCTCCCGCAGATGGAGCCGCCGAGAGGGGCATGGCGCCGTATCCGGCGTTGGCCCGTCCCCCCTGGAAATACAACTCCTGAGATTGAGGAGGAGGTGGTGGCGGTGGAAGCCTCTTCGCCGTATCAACGTTCGCCGTATCGCCGCCGTTCTGTGCCGACAGTGTGTCGACTCCGGCGACAAGTCCGAGCAAGAGAACAAGAAGTCGGGCCGCTCGTCTGATCATCATATTCGTGCTGTTCATGCTATTCATGTTCATTGTCATTGCCGGTTTCCGGTCCGTTATCCGGCCATGTATGCCGTCGGTTCGGCAACCGGAGTTGAAAATCGTCAATCGTGCGGGGGATTCCAAGGGATTCCGTCAGCACACTCGCTTCGTCACAGTTCGGGGCGGGATTCGTCGTGAACCGGGCGTTCGGGTTTGTTCCGGGGTGTCGTAACGACGGAGGTTTTCCCCGATGTAACGCAAATTGCATTGCACGAAGAGAGGGGGAGGTGTACATTCCCGGAATGCAGGGAGTTCCATGACATTTATCGCTGTGCCATGCCTGTGCTTCACCACATACGTATCGGTATCCTCCTGGCGGGGATCGGAGTCATTCTGTTTGATGGCTGCAAGAGCAGTAAGACGGCGGTCGATCCGGAGATGCTTGCCGCGCTCAAAGGGGGAGAAGTCGGAACCGGGCCGGATAGCTCTTTGGGGAACGTAAGGGTTGTACAGATGCAGATGGGGCGTGACGGCAAAGGTTATCTGCCGGAATGGGATGATTACCCCGGAGCGACCGACATCTATCCGAATACCCTCTACTCCGGTCCGAATGTGGTGACGGTACGAAACGACAACGGCATATCAAGCATCGCCGTTCGTTCCGGAACGGATGATGTGAAGTGGTCGGTGGAGGGGGACGGTGTCCTTTCGGATTGTCCGACGGAACATGACCTTGTGGTGAATGTAGGAACGGTGACCAGGTTTGCACAGATTCTGGTTGAAGTGGTGGATTGTCATCAGAATGAAAATGCGGAGTGGGTCCAACTGCAGAACCGAATCTGGACGCTTGATCGGATTAATTTTCCTGACGTCCGGGTCGGCGAGAGGGCATGCAGACCGTTTCGCATTACAATTACAGGGTGGAATCCCGTTGCCGGTTCCTACATTCTCGATTCAATCTCATTCCCCCCCGGTCTCCCCCTTGAAGTGGAGGAGGAACTGGAGTTCCCGGTCGCCATCAGCGAGGGTGGTCTTTTTTATACGGTCTGCTTTACCGGACGGGTCCCCGGCGACTATACATTTCCGGTTACTACGTGGATGCGACGCGACCAACCGGCGGGAGGCTATACAACCTATGCGATTGCCGATACCGGACACATCCGGGTTCTTCAATGAGACAGGAGAAAGCAAAACGATACTATCATGGCAAGACGAACAGCGTTAACACTTCTCATACTCTTTCTCGTTTTCCCCCTCTTTCTCTCCTCCCAATCTCTTATCGTCTATCCGGAAAGGATCTATCCCGGCGAGAACGTCCTGACGATCAAGTCGGCAAAGGGGATCCGGAGCGTCAGCGCGACGCCGAACCCGACGACCCTTGCCTGGCTGTTCGAGGTGCGGAATGACGGACAGGTCGGAGACTGTTCCAAAGAACATGATATCGAAGTGACGCTGAACGGGGCCGGTCGGCAGGTCGGTCTGCAGCTTAGTGTGGAACTGTGCGACGGCACGACGCAGACGCGATACGTTTCGATCAACAAGACGTGGATTCTCGATGAAGTTCCGCTGGAAGATGTCTTCGTCGGCGACACCGCCTGCAACACGTTCAGAATAGGGGCCGGAGCGGATGAATATCTGGACTCGGTCACGATCAATGCGCCGAACGCCTATCCCCGATTTTCCTTTCCTCCTCCCATCTTCATCAGGGGAGGACAGGAATACCGCTACGAGGTCTGCTTCGTTGCGGATCATCCCGGCATCTACCGGTTTCCCGTCATTACCTGGACGCGACGGGACCAGCCGGCCGGAGGGTATACCACCTATCCGGTTGCCGACACCGGCGTGATCCGTGTGATGCCGAGGCCGGGGAAGGTAATGATCGAGGAGATCCCGATGGATCTTTCCGGGTGGCAGCCACCGACGAAGATTACCGATCCGACTACCTTCCGCTCCGTGGCCGTTCCGAATGCGGTTATTCCTCCGAAGGGAAGAGGCTTTGTCGGGAGCTACGACCTGCTCGGATTGACCGCCGGTTACGCCCTGACCGATCAGGTGTTGGTCTTTGCCGCCGGGGCGATGCCGACGCCGGATGACTGGGGTGGGGTCAACGGGGATATGTTCGGTGCCTGGTCGCTCGGCGCAAAGGTGGGAACCGAGCTGGTCGACAAACTTGACGTTGCGGCCGGATACCACTTCGGACAGAGCACGCTCGACAAGGAGTTTACGCCGGATGAGACCGATTCACGGATCACCGTTCATGTCCCATACGGCGCGGTCAGCTACGGAACGGATGACTCACGTATTTCTCTGACCGGCGGCTATTCCTTCAAGCGTCACTCGACCTGGATTACGGACGATCCGGTTCTCCCCCCGCTGCGTGACGAGTACAACGACGACGCTCCGTTCGCCGCGCTCGGCGGAGACTACAGATTCGCCCGTCACTGGAAAGTGGCCGGTGAGGCCGTCTGGATGGGGAATGTGGATGTTCTGCCGGTGATCGCAACGGCCAGATACTTCACCGAGAGGTTCGCAATCGATCTGGGATTTGCCTTTGCCGGCATCACGCTGAACGACGCCGAATCGCCGCCGGTTCCGATAGCCCCGATTATCTCCGGAATTTTTGTTTTTTAGAGGGCTTCAGTTATGCCTGTTTTCAGGCCGAATGAACGTGACAGGGCGATGCGAACAAACGACCGGCACATATTCTCTATGCGACTTCTCTGCTTACTGGCGTTGATGATTTCCACCGTGGGTGCGGCTTCGCTGCAGGCCCAGCGGGTTACCGTCTATCCGAAGGTTCTCTATCCGGGCGAAAACATCCTGACGATCAAGGCTCCCGACGGTATCCGGAGCATCCGGTTCGTTCTCTCTCCTCCTTTTGATACGTTATCGTTGGTCCAGGTGAGAAAGACCGGTATCGTCGGCGGATGTCCCGACAGCAGGGATATCGAGATGACGGTAAATACGGCAACTCTGCGGGTGGTCGGAAGAATCTACGTCGAGAAATGCAACGGCCTGCTCGACTCCGTCGATATTGGCTTGAATACGAATTGGAATCTGGACGAAGTTCCTTTTCCCGATGCCGAAGTCGGTGAGGAGGTCTGTCGGCCATTCCAGATAACACTCAACGGGGGACTGGCCGGACTGGGGATCGCGGGAGGGGAAGATCTCTTCCTCGATTCGGTCTCCGCTCCGGAATCCCAGGCAAGTTTCCGGTTCTCCTTCCCTCCCCCTCTGACCATCAAGCGGGGGACCGTCTATCGCTACAATGTCTGCTTCAGGGCCGAGACGCCGGGTATCTACAGGTTCCCGGTGATTACGTGGATCAGGCGTGACCAGCCGAACGGCGGACTGACGAACTATCCGGTTGCCGATACCGGCGTGATCCGTGTGGTGCCGAAACGAAAGAATGTGAACCTGGCGAATGTCCCGTTCGACACGATCAGTCAGGACAATCCTCCGTCGGTCACCGATCCGACGATCTTCCGCTCCGTGGCCGTGCCGAACGCGGTGATCCCGCCGAAAGGAAAATTTTTTGTGGGGAGCTATGATCTGCTCGGACTGACCGCCGGCTACTCTGTGGCCGACGAACTGCTGATCTTTGCCGGCGGAGCCGCCCCCACACCGGACGACTGGGCCGGGGTGAACGGCGACATGTTCGGTGCATGGTCGGTCGGTGCCAAACTCGGGACACAACTTTTCGGGTTGCTGAACATTGCGGCCGGGTATCATTTCGGGCAGAGCACGCTCGACAAGGAGTTCACGCCGGATGAAATCGACTCCCGGATCACGGTCAACGTTCCCTACGGGGCGATCAGCTACGGGACGGATGACCGGCGCGTCTCGATCACGGCGGGCTATGCCTTCAAGCGCCATTCCACGTGGATCGTCACCGATCCGGTTCTCCCGCCGCTGCGTGACGACTACAGCAAGGATGCCGCCTTCGGTGCGCTCGGCGGCGACTACCGGTTTGCCCGTCACTGGAAGGTGGCCGGAGAATTTGCGATGATGCAGACGGTGGATGTGGCCCCGATCATCCTGACTGCCCGATACTTCACCAACACGTTTGCCATCGACATCGGTGCGGCCTACGCCGGGATCACCCTGAACGACGCCGAACCACCGCCGTTCCCGTTGCTGCCGGTATTGTCGGCGGTGTTTGTGTTCTGATTGCCGTAGGTACGATACTGCTCGGGATCTTCAACGTGACTCCGGAAGAAGAGAGAGGAAGAGTCACGCACA
>CAMLOB010000066.1 GCA_946481475.1 uncultured Chlorobiota bacterium
GCTCACACAAAGCTGATTGCTCAAAGCTGACTACTCACGGCTCAAAGCTCACTCCTCACAGACACTGGACCGGACAACAGACAATGAACATGGAAATCGCAAAGGAGTTTCGTTGGGAGATGGGGCATCGGCTTCCCTTTCATGAGGGAGGATGCCGGAATGTACACGGGCATTCCTATCGGATGCGCGTTGTGGTGACCGGGGAACTGGATGAAAACGGGATGGTGATCGATTACTTCGATATTCGTGCTATCGTCGATCCGATTGTCGAGCAGGTGGATCATGCCTTCCTCTGCGACGAGTCGGACCGGGAGATGCTGACCTTCCTTGAAGCGCACGACATGAAACGGGTCGTGGTCTCCTTCCCCTCCACTGCCGAGAACATCGCAGGCTGGATGCTCGGACAGGTGGCCGACAGTCTGAAAGGCTACACAAATCTGGAAACCATCGCCGTTCGACTCTACGAAACCGAGCGGACCTATGCCGAGGCGAAGCTGAAAGTGTAAACGGGAAGTGCCGTCCATGCAGAATCCGCAACCGGAAACTCCGAATCCGAAATCGGCCGTTGTTCTCCTGAGCGGCGGAATGGATAGCTGCGTGACGGCGGCGATTCTTGCCCGGCAGGGATACCGGCTGAACCTGCTCCACACAAACTATGGCCAGCGGACCGAGAAGAAGGAACTGGAATGTTTCCACGCCCAGGCCGATCACTTCGGTGCCCACCGCCGTCTCGTCGTCGATATCGGCCACCTTGCCGCGATCGGCGGATCGAGTCTGACCGATACCCATATCGAAGTCTCCCGGGCAAACCTGGAGTCGCGGGAGATTCCCACAAGCTATGTCCCCTTTCGGAACGCCAACATCCTGGCCATCGCTACAAGCTGGGCGGAAGTCATCGGTGCTGCAGTGATCGCCATCGGTGCGGTCGAGGAAGATTCCAGCGGCTATCCCGATTGCAGGAAGGAATTCTTCCGTGCCTTCGAACGGGCAATCGCACTCGGGACGCGACCGGAGACCGATATCCGGATCGCAACACCGGTGATCGATATGAGCAAGGCCGACATCGTCCGAAAAGGTCTGGAGCTGGATGCCCCGCTTCATCTGACCTGGTCCTGCTATCAGGGGGAAGAGCGTGCCTGCGGCGAGTGCGACAGTTGTGCGCTGCGGCTGCGGGGATTCCGGGAGGCCGGCGTCGAGGATCCGATTCCCTATCGTGGGGGGTAGCGGAAGATCGTACACGGATTGAACGGATCGGGACGGATTCCTGCGGATTTATCGAATCGTCCGGTGAAGTACCTCTGCTCGTGGCACCGTAAAGTTGTCGATGATTCTTTGTGCCTTTGTGGTGAAAAAACACAAAGGCATCCACAAGGGCATCCACCACAGCGGAGAAACGAAGCGACCACAAAGCCGGAACCCGGCCGACAGTCTATTTCCCCTTCTCCGAAATCCGGCAGACCGAGTAGTACTCACACTCCCGACAGACCTTGTTCACATCGTGCGGCGTCACGTGATAGACGCCGGTGGAGATTCCCTGCACGTACTGATCGGCCCAGGCAAAGGCCTCCTCCATCCGGGCCTCCAGTTCCTCCACCGTGTCCGGATCCCGCTTGTATTTCCGCTCCTTTATCAGGTCTCCTTTCAGCTCGTTCGGTACGAAAAGATAGGTGTCCTTCGTGTTCACCTCCCGTGCGTTCAGTCGGTAGTAGATGCCGCCGGACGGCCGGATGTTCTCCAGCGGCAGACCGAAATGATCGGCCAGAACGTGGCGGATCACTTCCAGATAGATCATCAATTGCAGACTCAGTCCCTTCTCGATATCCCCCCGCGACGGAGGAACACCGGTCTTGTAGTCGGCGACGGCGTAGTAGACCACATCCCCCTGACGGAAGATCTCCACGCGATCGACCTTTCCCCGCACCTTCACATCGTAGAGCTCGATCTCATTATTTGAGGAGAGAATCGGATCGGTTGTCGATCCGGAACTTCCTCCCTGACCGAAAGAGACCTCGAAGAATTCCGGCACCAGTTCGGTCTTCTCCTCGGTCCGGACGATCTCGCCGTCGATCCACTGCTCGATCAATCCGTTCAGTGCGTCGCTTCCGAGCAGGCGTTCCTGATCGATCTTCCAGTAGGGATGATCGAGCGTGATCCCCTCGATCTCCTGCGCGGCGATCTCCTGCGCGCGCCGGATCACCTCGTCCCGATTCTCATGACTTATCGGCAGTTCACCCTTCTCCCGGAGTTCGCTGTAGAGTTTGAAGAGGACGGCATGGACCAGCACTCCCCGCTCCAGGGGCGTCAGCGTCACATCGAACCGGGCCGGGGCATCGACGCTGAGGAGACGACGGGTGAAGTACTTGAACGGACACTTCGCGTAGATTTCAAGCTGCGAGGCGGAGTACTCCTTCTCGCGCCGGGCGGCAAGCTCTTCCCGTTCCTCATCGGTCAGTGCATCGGTGATGATTCCGCGGTACTCTGCTGCGAGACCGGGATTCTCTTCGGCCATCGCACGTCCCATTTCCACTTCCACCGTGTGCTTCAGATGATCGAGAACTTCTCTTCCCTCCTCGACTCTGGGGAGTGCTCCTCCGTTCCAGAGAACCGTCCCGGCCTCCTCCGCCAGCACATCGATCGTGGCGACCATCGCCGGGAAATCCCGGTCCGGAATCGATTCCTTCTCCCCCCGTCGCTCCCCCCGCTCGATGCGAAGCTCCTTGTATTCCACCACGTTCCCCGACTCCTCCACCGTCGTGATGCGGAGCAACGCGTCGAGAAAGGAGGAGCGGACAAGTTCGTTCTCTCCTGCGGTGCGCGGATAGGTCAGATAGATGCGATGCGAGAAACTCGTCAGGCCGGAATAGAAGGCGATCCGTTCCCGCCGCAATTGCCGCTCCTCGGTCGCCTCCAGCGGCTTCCCCAGAAAGTTTGCCGGGATATACGTACTCGGAAATTCGCCGTCGACCAGACCGCACATGATGATAACGTCGAACGTCTGTCCCTGCACCTGATCGAGCGAAGTGACCAGCATCCCGTAATCGTGCTTCTCCCGAATGCTGTAGAACGATCGCGCCGCCGCCGTCCGGAGGTGATCCAGATAGTAGCCGAGTCGGTGGAGTCCCTGCTGTTGCGGTTCGGGATCGGAAGAAGGTTCTTCTTCCCCGACCGGAGTTTCGGCCGCAATCCGCTTCCGCTCCTCCTCGATATCCAGTTCGAACAACTCCGTCAGTTCGTCCAGCAGAGCCAGGAAACGGGCCAGCGCCCGCGTATCCCGTTCCATCTCGTCGTGGATACGTTGCCAGTCGGCCGGAGTGCGGGGTTGCGATTCAAGGTTCCGCCGGAGTTGCAGGATGTTCTCGGTCGCCTTCAACGTCGCAATCAGTCTGAGAAACGCAGCCCGGAACTCCGTGGGGGAGAGAAGCGTGGAGAACTCCCCGAGCGTCGCGTGGACCGCTTCGATACTCCGTTCGGCCCGGCGGAGCGTCTCAAGTTCGATCTCCAGACTCCGACGTTCATCCGGATCGACCCCGGTCTTCAGTCGTCCGAGCAGAAAATCGACCCGTCGACCGGTTCTCCGTCGCCACGCCTGATACCCCCGCGTGATCCGCAGCTTCGTCCCCGCATCGGTCAGTGCCGCCGGATCGACATCCGGACCGAAGGAGAGGTAGGGAGAGGTAACCGCCCGCAGCACATCCCGCCGGTCGTAACCGGCCGCCGGAATATTCAGCGCGGAGAAGAGGGCGGTAATCAATCCGTTCTGTTCCAGCGGATACCGGGCGGTGATATTGGCCGGCAGACCGTAACCCGGCAGATATTCACGGAACAGATCGGTGTATCGTTCCATATTCAGCGTTGCGATACAGATCCGCTCCGGTGGAATTCCCTCATCCAGAATGAGCGACTTTGCCAGTCCGGCAATTCCCTGCACCTCTTCTTCGCGTGTATGAAAGCTGTAGACCCCGATCCTGTCGTCGAATGCCGAATTCCCGATCCGCTCATCCGTCCGGAACAGATTCCGGCGCATGTGGTGGGTGAAGGGACGCCGTTCCGCCTCGGAGATCATCGGATCGATCGGATCCAGTCGCTCCCCGCCGTACCCGCCGATCAGCAGCCGGTCGATCACCTCCTGAAAGTTCCCGTAGAGCGGACCGTTCCCCTCTTCGTAATCGAAGACGATCAGCACGTTCAGGTTCTCCACGCCGGCCAGCCGGATCAGCATGTCGATCTCCGGCCAGGTGAACTCCGTGTAGTCGTGGATCAGAAGGGTGTGAACCTCGGGAAAGGGGGCGCGGAAGACCGCATCGGGATTTCCGAAGAGTTCCGTGTTCACCCGGAGAAGTCTGCCGGGATAGTCGATCCACGTGTCGCCGAGAATGCGCAGATACTCGCTGTAGATGTTGTAGAGATCCCGCAGCTTCACCACATCATATCCCTGCATCGTCTCCGGGTCCTCCTCGACGGCCCGGATGTCCGCCTCGAACTGCGACGGCAGAATCCCGTCCGCCCTGACACCGCTGATCACCCGCGTCACCTGCTCGACGACCCCGAGCGACGGGTCGCGACCCGGACGGGCGAAGTAGTTCAGATCGACGTTCTTCATCGCCCGCTCGATCAGGGCGATCTGAATCTCCATCGACGCCTCCCGCCTGCCGGGAGCAAGCCGTTCGTAGAGGGCCGTGGCGAACGAGTGCATGGTAAAGAGCGGAAGGTGGGTCAGCGGGCCACCCGTATCGGCGAAGTGCCGGTCGGTCAGCTCCCGCTCCAGTTCCCGCAACTTCCGTCCGGTCGGAAGAACAAAGGCATACTCGTGAAGATTTCCCTCTTCAGCCGCCCCGAGGATATAGCCGTCAAGATCAAGCGGAGAGCGAACGGGAATGGTTTTGCTGTAGAGAAGCTGGGACATTGGAGAAATTCAAAAGGAAAAATTCAAGATTCAAAAATGATGGATGAGTGGGAAAAGGGGTGGGAGAAATTCAAAAGGAAAAATTCAAAAGTGAATCTGTGCCGTGACGTTTTTGAATCTTGCCTTTTGAATGTTTCATTTCCTCCCCTCCCAAACACCCCGTAAATCCAAATCGTTCTTTCCCCTTTTTGACTTCTGCATTTTCCCTTGCACTTCCTTCTCATCCTCCCCACACCGACACCTGATTTCCCTCCGGATCCCGGAACATCGCATACTTCCCGTCTTCATCCTCGGCCGATGCCGTCGGTTCGTAGCCCTCTCTCTTGAGTCTTTTCAGAAGGGTGTCGAAGTTGTCTACCCGGAAGGTGATAATCACTTCGCGCGGTGTCGAGATGTCCGGATCGCCGTCGTAGGGGGTGATGCCGAAATGAAAGGGACCCCGCTCGGTATCGAAGGCGCCGAAAAACCCTCCTTCGTGTTCAAGCGATACCTCCAGATCAAAATAGCGGGAATACCAATCGGCAAGTCTTTTCGGTTCAAGCGCCTGGATAACAAGCGCTCCCACGTAGCGAATAGCCATCGAACAGGATGGTTAGTATGAATAACGTGAGGCAAAACTACAGAAGACGACAACGAGATAAAAGGGGGGAAGCGGAGAAAGGAGGATGTGTCGGGCTTTACGAGATTTTTCCGTAGTGCCGTATTTTCCGCTCTTCCCTATGTTAGGGCTGAAAGGAAAAGGAAGCGATTCCTGTCGGGAATGTTTTCGATAAAAAAAAACGTATGCGACACATCGGGCGATACTTCCGGCAACGTTCCCCTCTGTTCATTCTGTCCCTTTTGTTCATCTCTCTTCAGAGCTGCGACGAGGCTCTTCCTCCGGACATCGTTCAGGGGACGAAGGTGGCGATTGACAACAGGTTGATCGGCGACATTCTCGTGCGGGTCAACGGAATCGATGTCGGGGAAGTTCCGAAAGGGGAACTCCGGCTGATTCCCCGTGGAGATCTCGAGTACGTGGAAGTGGAGTGGCGTCTGGTTCGTCCGGAGATTGACGGTCGGATCATGGGAGACAGTCTCGGGGGGATTCTGACCTTCGACACGCCGGGGGACGGCGATTCGGTCCATGCCGTTATCGAACACGTGATCACAACAGCCGCCGGAGATGAAGAGGTCTATTTCGCACCCTTGATCGACAATCCGACGTCGGGACCGATGGTGATCGGATTGAATATGGGGCTCGGGACCGGTCGCGAACACCGGACCGGGTTGCAGATCGACCCCGGCACTTCCGGTCTCTTCATCGGATACTACCGGATCGACAGCGGAACAAACGTCCGGGCCTACAACCCGGCCATGGCCTACGGCCCGTTCCTCTTTGCCGAGCGACTCTACGGACGTGATTTCGTCCGGGCGGATCTGACCCCCGGATCCGGAGAGGTCCGGATTCTCTTCGACAAGCCGTTGCGGCAGATCCGGACGACATCGGACGCGGACTGATTGAACGGCCCGATTCTCCCCTTCTTTCAACAGCATCAACCAAAGAGACTCAGCAGTGAAACGACGATACGGACTACCGGTTTTGCTCTTCCTGACGGCCTCGGTTCTGACAGAATCGGTTCTGACGGCTCAGGAGAGTGTCCTCTATCCCGACCCGACGTCACCGATCGGATTGAACGTCGGGTTCGAGATCGGGCCGAACTACTCTCTGTTTTCACAGCGGATGACGCATTCTCCGATCGACAATCCGACCTCTCCGTTACGGGCACTTGAGTCGGGAAGAGGACTCGGAGGATTCGGATCGGTGATCGTCGAGTATCCCTTCACTTCATCGATCGGACTCCGGCTGAAGGGGGGATTCGATCTGAAACGGACAATCGCCTCCGGCACAGGTGTGGCCGACTGTCCGCAGAACGAAGGGAGTCTGTTCGACACGGTCGACATGAGCGTCCGGCAGACCCTGACATCGCTCTGGCTGACCTCCGGACTTGTCCTTCGGGTCGACATGGCCGACGACTGGTACGCGACGCTCGGTCCGGTATGGCATCGGAGAATAGGAGATATGAAAACGTCGACGCGACAGGAAATCCTTTCCGAAGGCTCCTGTACGTTCGAGGGGACCGGAGAGAAAACGCTGGAGAGTTCATCGACGGTATCCGACGGAGTAAACGTCAATCGTTTCGGTCTGGAGGGAGGAATCGGCTACCGTCGGCGGGTTGCCGGGCATCTCTGGTTCCTCTGCGAACTTCGTTTGCAATACATGCTCGATCCGGTGACGGCCGAAGGGACCGGAACGGTCGACGACTTCAGGGCGACGACGCTCGGACGATTAAATCTGGGGGTGGACGAAGGGGAGCTGCACGGCATCCTTCTGGGAGTCGGATTGATCTGGAGTCTGTGACGACGGAATCCCTTTCAGACTCCTTTATGCGACTGTAAACCAAAGAGACTATCAATATTCATCCGGAACGGAGGAACGATGATGAAAAGAATTCTACGAACTGCATGGGGCATCTCCATTCTGATGCTGGCGGCAATCATGGGGGTCACAGGGCTGCAGGCGCAGCGATTTCCCTTCACCGATCAGCTTCCCGAAAAGGAAGAGGGGTGGACCTTCACCGATATTCAGAAGACGGCCGAAGGGTACTGGAAGGCACATCCGGAAAAACTGGAGCAGCATGACGGCTCCTGGGTAAAGTACAAACGCTGGGAGTGGTTCTGGGAGCAGCGGACCCGGGGAAGCGGGAAGTTCCCGGCTGCCGATCATAACTATCGGGCCTGGGCTTCCTTTGTGGAGAAGAACGGCGACCTTCTTGCCCGGACCGCATCGGCTGCCGGGGACTGGCATCCGCTGGGACCGAACCGGCTCGGCTCGAAGACCGCCGACGGTCTGGGACGATTGAACTGCATCACGTTCCATCCGAGCGATCCGAATACCTTCTGGGTCGGCGCTCCGGCCGGCGGACTCTGGAAAACGACCGACTTCGGACAGACCTGGACGAACATCACGAACAACCTGCCGGTGCTCGGGGTCAGCGACATCGCGGTTCATCCGGGGAATCCTGACATCATGTACATCGCCACCGGCGACGGCGACCTCGGGAGTCTCTCCGGCATCCAGATCGATCTCCCCTTCGAGGATGGCGACACCCGGAGCGTCGGGGTGATGAAGAGCGTTAACGGCGGGGTGACGTGGGAGCGGACCGGACTGCAGTTTGCCGAAGCCGACCGGATCACGATCCGCAGACTTCTGATGAATCCGGCAAATCCGGACATCCTGCTCGCGGCAAGTTCCATCGGCATCCTGGCCACCGCCGACGGCGGAGCGAACTGGGGACAGGTGGTGCAGGCTTACTGCATGGATCTGGAGTTCCACCCGACAAACCCGAACATCGTCTATGCCTCCACCTTCGGCGGAGGTCAGGACAACCCGACCTATTTCCTCCGGTCGGTCGACGGCGGGGCGAACTGGCAGGCGATCTTTTCCGACGAGAACATTCGTCGCATCAAGATCGGCGTGACGCCGGCCCAGCCCGACCGCGTCGATGTCCTCTGTGCGAATCTGAACAGTGGTCTCTACGGCATCTTCAGTTCGCTTGATGCCGGGGCCACCTTCAACGCCGGAGGCTACGTTCCCGACTCCACAACGGGAGCGCCGAACCTTCTGGGATGGTACGACGGGTCGACGCAGAACGGCGACTTCTTTCAGGGACAGGGACATTACGATCTGGCCTACGCCATCTCGCCGACCAACCCGGGGGAAATCTACGTCGGGGGAGTCAACACGTGGAAGACAACGAACGCCGGCATCGACTGGGGGCTGGCGAACTTCTGGATCAACGAACCGCAGATTATAGCACAGGCCGGTGCCCAGGGAGTGGACTTCGCCCACGCCGACAAACATTTCCTCCGCTTCCATCCCCTTCGTCCCGGCTACCTCTTCGAGTGCAACGACGGCGGACTCTGGTACAGTTCGGACAAGGGGACGACCTGGACGGCGATCACGAACGGACTGGACATCGGCGAGGTCTACCGCATTTCCGTCTCATCGCAGGAACCGAACACGATCATTGCCGGGCGTCAGGATAACGGCAGCTATGTGCTGGAGAGCGGAGAATGGCGGAAGGCGTTCGGCGGCGACGGTATGGAGTGTCTGATCGACTACTCGAACCCCGACATCATGTACCACTCGGTCTTCAACGGCAACTTCGCCCGGTCGTTCAGCCGGTTCAACGAACCGACCGGACAGCGGACCTGGATCTCGGGGAACATTCCCGGTTTCGGCGAAGAGTTCCAGGGCCCCTGGGTGACGCCGTTCGAGATCGACCCATGGGAGCCGGGGACGATCTACACGGCGATGTACCACGTCTGGAAATCGACGAACCGGGGAGAGTCGTGGAGCCAGATCTCGCCGATGAACGTCAGCTCGGAGAAGACCGACGAGTTCGGCAATCCGCTGCCGCTTCACATCCGGGCGATGGACATCTCCCCGACGGATCCGACGATCATCTATATCGGCACCTTCGAGGACGTCAGTGCGACGTTCGACGGGGGGCGGAACTGGGTGGACATCGGGTTCCGGCAGGACTTCAACCTGGCGCTGACCGACATCGAGGCCCATCCGGGGAGAGGGGACGTTTGCTTCATTACCCTGTCGGGATATGTTGAGGGGGAGAAGGTCTACGGATGGGTTGACGGAGAGTGGATCAACCTCTCGCGCAACCTGCCGAACGTCCCGGTCAACTGCGTCACCTACGACGAGCGGGATGACGGCGGTCTCTTTGTCGGAACCGATATCGGCGTCTTCCATCTGAGCTTCAGCGACGACTTTGCCGAGTGGACCCCCTTCAACGACGGGCTTCCCCGCGTTCCGGTCACCGATATCGAGATCCATTCATCGGTCGGCAACATGCGTGCGGCCACATTCGGTCGGGGTGTCTGGGAGACAAGCCTGAGTCTCTCGGGCGTCGCCGGGGAGGAGAAGAAGGACGGCGTGTCGATCCGGACAATCTCATCCGAAGGGATCTACCGGCTTCACACAACTTCTCCGGGGGCCGACGAAGAATATCTGATCTTCAACTATCTGGGCGAACGCGTGAAGGGAGGAAACGTAAAGGGGAGCGAAACGGAGATCGACCTGCGCGGGCAACCGAACGGTCTCTACTACCTGGCGTTGAAGTCTGAAGGATATAAGGAATTGCGGAAGATGGTGAAGGTGCAGTAGAGGCGAAGCATGCACACGTAGAAGAGGAATGCGGATCGATGGGAGTTTTCCGTCGATCCGCATTTCTGTAACTACCGATCAGTATTCCCCGATTCGCCAATCGAAAATCGCCATCCGCCGATTCGGGCGTTTCCGCGGGGCGCAATGTTTTGCGCCCCTACGGTGTCCATTCGCCAATCGAAAATCCCCATTCGTAAATGCCCCGACTCCCCCCCATGCCCCCCCAACGGATGGCTGGTCTGCCCCCCCGGGGCGGTGGGCGCCACCGCGTCGATGATCAGCGGCATCATGTTCGCCTCACCGGTTGCTCCATCTTTCAGGCGCTGCAGACAGGCGGCAACCCGTTCGTTGTCGCGTGAGGCCTTCACCTCGGCAAGCCTTGCCATCTGCTTCTCACGCAGGCTGTCGTCGACCGTCAGGATGTCCTCAAAGGGTGGTTCCTCCATCCGGTAGCGGTTGACCCCGACGACGATGTCCTCTCCCCCCTCGACACGCTTCTGCGCTTCGTAGGCGGCCCGGGCGATCTCGTCCTGGATGTAGCCCCGTTCTATCGCCTTCACCGCTCCCCCGAGTCCGTCGATCTTCTCGATGTACTCGGTCGCCCGCTTCTCCAGTTCGTCGGTCATGTACTCCACGAAGTAGCTCCCGGCCAGCGGGTCGACCGTGTCGGCGATTCCCGATTCGTGGGCGATCACCTGCTGCGTCCGCAGCGCCAGACGGGCCGCCTTCTCGGTCGGCAGACCGAGCGCCTCGTCGAAGCCGTTGGTGTGGAGCGACTGCGTGCCGCCGAGAGCCGAGGCCAGCGCCTGGAGCGTCACGCGGACGATGTTCGTCTCCGGCTGCTGTGCGGTCAGCGTGCTGCCGGCCGTCTGCGAGTGGAAGCGGAGGGTCATGCTCTTCGGATCCTTCGCCCCGAACCGCTCCTTCATGATCCGTGCCCACATCCGGCGGGCGGCCCGAAGCTTGGCCGCCTCTTCAAAAAAGTTGTTGTGGATGTTGAAGAAGAAGCTGAGGCGGGAGGCGAACCGGTCCACGTCAAGTCCGGCGTCGAGGGCGGCCTGCGTGTAGGCGATGCCGTTCGAGAGGGTGAAGGCGATCTCCTGCGCGGCGGTCGATCCGGCCTCGCGGATGTGATAGCCGCTGATCGAGATCGTGTTCCAGCTCGGCAACTCGCGGGAACACCAGGCGAAGAGATCGGTGATCAGTCGCATCGACGGACCGGGAGGGTAGATGTAGGTCCCCCGCGCGGCATACTCCTTCAGGATGTCGTTCTGCACCGTCCCGCTCAGCTTCGAAAGATCGGCCCCCTCCTTCTTCGCCCGCGCAACGTAGAGCGCCAGCAGGATCGACGCCGTCGCGTTGATCGTCATCGACGTGCTGACATCCTGCAGCCTGATCCCCTCGAACAGCGTCTCGATGTCGGCCAGCGAGTCGATCGCCACCCCGACTTTGCCGACTTCCCCCTCGGCGATCGGATGGTCGCTGTCGTAGCCGATCTGCGTCGGCAGATCGAAGGCGACCGACAGACCGGTCACCCCCTGCGACAGCAGATAGCGGTAGCGCCGGTTCGACTCCTCGGCCGTGCCGAACCCGGCATACATCCGCATCGTCCAGAAGCGACTGCGGTACAT
>CAMLOB010000067.1 GCA_946481475.1 uncultured Chlorobiota bacterium
CGCCGAACATCCTGATCAGTCCCGGGTATGACGGCACGGCATACTTCTACGAAGTGCGGATTGACGACATCCACTACTTCGGCAATGATCTGTTCGACTGTGATCGGGGACTGGAGGATATTCTGGTCGATTTCACATCGAACCTGCGAATACGCCAGGGAGTGACGCGCATCAACGCACACGAGGCGATGCTCAGTCTGGAGGTGATCGATACACTGGCGATTGACCGGGTGGACACGCTCTGCATCACGGCAATCGACAGCGCCGGGAACCGCTCACAGGCGTGCGACTACTGGCCGGCCACACCTGACGGAAAGAGTCCGGTCTTCATCGGTTCGCTCGACCGTTCCACACTGAGTCTGACCGGTCTGGCCAGCGACAACCGGGAGAACGACCGAGGACTGGGATCGGTGACGCTGCGGAACGCTTCCGGTCTTGACCAGAGTTTCGCTCTGCCGAACCTGCGGGGACGACCGACGGCAAACGTCAACATCGCAATGACCAGTCCGGCAGCGGAGATTTCGGGTGAGCTTGTGATACAGGATTTGTACGGGCAGATTCTGAACACTCCCGAACAGTCGATTCACACCGTCGTGCTTCCGTTCCGTCTCCCGGTGGTTCGACTGGCGATCGAGATGCCGGAACTGGTCGATGCCGAGACGGAGTTCGTCGTGCAGATCAGAACGCTGACGCCGATCGAAACCGACCTGGTTCAATCGATCTCCTTCGATGTCCGCCCGGACGGCCCGGCACAGTTCATCGACGCCGCCACCGCGCAATCCCTTGCAGGAGAGATGACGGCGATCCCGACACCGCAGAAAGACATCAGGGTTCGCTATCAGGCCAGGGGGAGCGAGACGATTCCGGCGGGACGACTGATCGGCTCGCTGAAATTCCGCGCACTGACCCGCAGCACTTCAGTCGAACCCTTTACTCTCCGGATCCTTCAGGGAACCGGCCAGGTCAACGACGACAGGGATTCGACGATCAGCGTCAGGAAAGTACAGAGCGATCCCGTCGCCTCTCAACTGACGCTCCCTCCTCCGCTGTTGCTGACTCAAGGGGATACGCTGACATACGTCAACGGCGATTGCAACCGGGCACTGACCTCAGTAGGAGCCGGGAAGCCGACCGGGTTGGCTATTCTCGGTCTGGACCCGCAACCGGTACAGACCGGAACGGGAGGCGTCAGCGCGACGCTGCGGGATGTTCCGGAGGATGGAGCGACAATTGAATGGATCGCTCCGGACGGACGGACGGTGGGACGCATCGAGGTGGAGGGGACCGAGGCCGGCATCACACGCTACAGCGTCCCGCTGCCGGAGAACGCATCGGCCGGTCTCTACTTCTTCCGCGTGGTCAGCGCCAACGGCATCGATACACGGAAGGTGATTATCAGCCAGTAGCGAAGAGACCTAACGTAAGACAAAAAGAAGAGGGGTCCTGTACAGGACCCCTCTTCTTTTCAGGAAAGGGACTGCCAAGTATGTCAGGATCATCCGTATCATGATCTTGATTCCATCGGAGTAAAAAGGGCAGTAGCAGAACGAAAGAGAGCCCCCTCCGCAGCAATCAAAGCAATCCCACCGACCCCGTTGTGCAATCGCAACCTCTCTCCCCCATCCATATTCCCTCCCGCCGCAGTACTTTCTTCTCATACATCAGAACAGATATTCCGCCGACCCCGTGGAGCATCCGTCACACAACACACACGCAATCAAGGAGGTTCATATGCAATTCTCTATCGAACACGGTCCGGTCTTTTCCTATCTCCGCATCAACATGGATCAGGGGGAAGAGTTTCGCGCAGAAGCGGGAGCGATGATCGCGATGTCTCCGACCATCTCCCTTGCAGCGAAGTCATCCGGCAAGGGAGTCTTCGGCGCGCTGAAAGCGGCCGTCGGCGGGGAATCCCTGTTCGCCTCACTCTTCACAGCCGAAACCGGTCCGGGAGAACTGTTGCTCGCCCCCGGTATGCCTGGGGATATCATCCGATTCGACTTGCAGGGGGAGACGATCCTGGCGCAGGGAGGAGCCTACCTGGCCGGCTCCTCCGATCTGCACCTCTCCACGCAGGGATCGTTCAGAGGGCTGATCAGCGGCGAGGGCTTGTTCCTTCAGAAGATCAGCGGAACCGGTCCCCTCTTCCTGAATTCCTACGGATCGATCATCGAGAAAACACTGGAACCGGGAGAAGTCTACATCGTCGACTCCGGCCACATGGTCGCCTTTCAGGAATCGGTCAGCTATGAAGTGAAGAAAGCCTCACGTGGCATCCTCTCCAGTATCGCCTCGGGTGAGGGATTGGTCTCCCACTTCCGCGGACCGGGGAAGATCTGGATGCAGACACGTAACCTGACCGCCCTTGCGGAGATGATCGGCAAGTTCATCACGAAGAGCTGAAGCGATGGCAAATAAAGAGAGGATCGCAATTCGACCGATCAGGAATTGCGATCCTCTCTTCTTTCTTCACACTGGTCTTCACAGCCGACTGATCGCCCCATCCTTTCAGAGTCCGGCCCATCCTTCACTACCTCCGGCAGGAAGATACGGGTTGATGCTCCGCGCCCGCTGCAACAGCGTTTCCCCTTCCTTCTCGTTTCCCAACGCCATCTCGATCAACCCGGCATGTCGGATCATCATCGCGTGCTGCGTCCCCAGTCGCCGCGCTTTCAGACTGTACGCTCTGGCTTCTTCCGGCTTTCCGGCCCCCAGAAGAACCCGTGCCATCAACTCCTGGGCATCGATGTTGGCCGGACGTTTTGCGTACTCCCGCTTCGCCCGCTCCAGCGCTTCTTCCGGTTTGATTCCGTGCTTTGTCCAGAGAAGTGCAAGCTCCCGATCCATATCGTGTCCGCTTGCTTCGTCCTCGGCCAGCATCGCCTCGATCACACCGATCAGCGAATCGGCCCTCCGATCATCGCCGTTGCGGCGATAGATATCGGCCTGCATTTCAACGAATGAGAATTCCGGCAGCAGAGCAATCGCCCGATCGAGCAACTGCACTGCGCTGTCGGCATTCCCTTTCGCAATATGAATGTCTGCAAGTCCGGCAAGAGCAAAGGGATAGTCCTCCCGTTCGAGCATGGCCAGAGTGAACTCGTCCTCCGCCTCCTCTAATCTCCCCTCCCCCAGATAGAGCTGCCCGAGCGTTGTCCGTCCCCATGCCTTCTCCTCACTGCCGGGAGCTCCCGCATCCACCGCCAGCCGCATCGCCTCGATTGCTCCCTCCACATCGCCGTGAATTTCGCGCAGATAGGAGATTCGCGAATAGGACTTCAGGTCGGGCCGGATCGCCGTCATCCTGTCGGCCGCTTCAATCGCCGCCTCGTAGTTCCCGAGCTCCACATTTGCGTCGACAAGGGCACCGTATCCGGCCGCAAGGTTCGGGGCAAGGCGGATGGCCTGCTCGGCCATCGACAACGCCTCGTTGAATTTGTGGAGAGAGAGAAGGATGGAAGCCTTCGAGAGAACCCCCTGCACGTTCTGCGGATCGATCCCCAGGGCACGATCCAGCAGATCATCGGCAGCCGGATAGTAGTAGGGATGATCGCCGGTGACACGCCCTTCATACATCAGGACCTGGGCCAGACCGATCAGAGCATCGACATCGGCCGGATTCCGTAGAAGCGTTGCGCGGAACCGGTCGACCCGTTCCTTCACCGGACCGTAATCTCCCGGATCAAGTCCGACGGTCCGTTCCTTCAGCTCCGGCGGGGACCATGCGGGGAGGCTGCGAGCCCTGTTATCGGCACACCCGATTATGACAGAGGAAAAGAGAATTGCCGTTGCAGCAGTCAGCAGATATTGTCGACGTTCCATTGTTTCTTGTTGGATAAGTGTGTGCGTGTTGAAGAAGAGAACCACCACGGCATCCGCCACGGCGGAAGCACAAAGGATCACGAAGGGTTGTGCTCTCCGTGCCGTGGCGGATGTGAAGGGTGCTACTTCACGACGTTGATCTTCACCGTCCCTTCGGTCATGCCGTTGACGCGAAGCTCGGCCAGATAGATTCCAGGTGCGACGTCCGATCCCGGTTCCCAGCGGACGGTATAGTCACCACGGCCGAGATCCCTGTCGACCAGAAGAGCAACGGCTCTTCCCCCTGCATCGTAGACGTTCAGCTCAACCGGACCGGAAGCGACCAGATGGAACGCAAGAGTTGCCCCATCACGAACGGGATTCGGGACGCTGCCCCCAATGAAGCGCCCGGCAGGGGCCGAAAGGCCGATGGAATTGCGCGTCGGCTCATCCTCCACCCTGCTGGTTCCTCCGGTACGGGAATAGCTGTAGCCCTCGTGCGGATCGGCAACGTAAGGAAAGGCATTGCCGAACGGCTTGTCGTTCCCCTCAACTCCCGTCGTGAAGGTCAGAACATCCAGCAGGTCCTGCGTCACCGGATCGGTTCCGTCAAAGTCGTCGTACCACAGTCCGACAGCCGCCAGAACAATACCGGCAACCGCCTGCAACTCGATGCGGGTAACGTCATCCTCCAGACGCCGTCCGTTCGGGAACCCGTCCATGTTCGGAATCGGCTGGATGTCGGTCGTGGCGTTGAATCGCGGATCGGTCAGACCCAGAACGGCCGCCTGCACCAGTCCGAGACTGCTGAAGTCCTGATCGTTCCGCGGTGTCGGCGGCACCGCCATGTTCAGTCGCAGCATGTCCCCCAGCGTCGGCAGGAAGTTGTTGACAAAGGGTTTGCCCGGACTGAGGGGACTCCCCTGTTTCCCCGTTGCAAGCTGATAGGGAGGAAGATTCGGCACGCCGGTGTAGAAGGCCGGAAGAATATCGGCCGAGCGGGGGGCTCCTTCGCGAAGCAGATAGGGACCGAATGCTCCGTCGGCCAGAGCCGTCCCCTCGCGGGCGTTTGCCGGAAGACCGAAGAGTCCGTCGGCACCGTTGCGGAAGTCAAACGCTCCGAGCGAACCGGTCTGAATGCGCAGCGGGGCAAACCCGGGGACCGCACCTCCGAACTTGCCGGCATCCATATAGAGCGCAAGCTCGGGATTGGTGAAGTATCCCTCGAAGCTCTCTTCCGCCTGTCGATCATGCGGCGAGGTTGCGTTCCAACGATCCTTCTCGCCGATCGGGATCACCGCTTCGTTCGTCAGGGGCATGCCGAGACGGGAGACCTGCACCCACGGCCCCGAGACGTCCGGCTTGCCGCCGTCGGTTCGCAGCGTCGTGATCTGCGGACGCGAGGCCGACGCCCAGACACCGATCACGAAATCACCGTCGAGAATGTTCGCCGCCTGGTCGGCCGACTTCCCATCCTTCTGCAGCATGTTGATCGGGATCTGCAGGGCCAGGGTGTGGCAGTTGAATCCGGCAACGGCATCCCGCGCCTTGTCGGCACCGGTTCCGTCCGCCGGACGAACGGCACCGAGATCGAAAATCGCCCCCAGATCGACCCAGAACGGATCGTCCCGCGGTCCGGCAAAGACCGTCTCTCCGGTCGAGGCGGTCATGATCGCCGAGGCCACAAGCTGATCGTAGGTCGTTCCCAGCCCTACCGGATCTCCCTCGATCGAGCGGGGCCCGATGTTCGGCGGCGGAACGATGCCGTTCTCCAGAATCACCGAGAACGTCTCCCCCCCATCGTCGCTCTTCTCCAGTCTGTAGGTCGTCTTCAGGTTCTGCTTGCCGAGCCTGATGTTGAAGAAGGTTGTGGGATCCTCATTGGTTTTCGTGAAGGTAAAACGATAGATGATGTCGTCCCCCTGGGTGGCGGCATCGTTGTCCACGTGAATTTCGTAGCGGATATTCTCACCGAACGAATAGTAGTTCGGTCCCCCCTCGGGAGACTCGAACGGGATATAGTTGGCGATAATCGTGATCGTGTTCGGATTATCCGGACTGCGGAAGGCGTAGAGATCGGTATTGTCGGCCAGCGGATCGTTGCTGATCAACGGCGCCTCGCGATGGCTTGAGGCCAACAGACCGGAAAAGCCGATCAGCAGAAACGATATCGCTGTCGGCAGAAGTTTGCGTTGTCTCAATGATTTCATAGCGGTTGCTCCTGTCGTTCTGTCGATGAATGGTTCGGACTTCCCCCATGCAAAGGGAACTTCTCTGTTCATGCATGATGGGGGTTATACGAGGCGGAAGCGATATCGGATTTCGGGAACAGCCGGGAATTGCACTGGAGATTCAGGATCATAACAGGAGAAGGAAGGAAGAACCGGGTGCACGTATCCGGAAGAGAGAAAATCATCACATCGATGCAGTGCGGAACTTTCCGGTCGTGAGGATGTTGGATCGTGTGAAATCCCGACGATACATGGGCAACCGCAAGCGCATTCGCATCTGTTCGGCAAACCCGCCGGTGCGCGCGCATCCGCCTCCGCTTCGTATCTTCGAACCCGTTCAGCAAACCAGCTTTGTGAGTGATCCTGCACATCATAGCGATGCGGCTCTTGCAGCCGGATTGAAAGCGCGCGACCGACGGGCGGTCGGGCTGCTCTATGATCGTTATTCCCGTCCCCTCTTCGGCGTGATCTACCGCATCATTCGTTCGCAGGAGATCGCCGAAGATGTTCTTCAGGAGACATTTATCCGGGTCTGGGAAAAAATCGATCAGTTCGACCCGGAGCGCGGAACGCTCTTTACGTGGATCAACTCCATTGCAAGAAACCTCGCGCTCGATACACTCAAGTCGAAAGCCTACAGGACATCACAGCAAAACCAAACGATCGATCAGGTCGTAAATGTCCTTGACAAACAAAACACAACCTCCTACGACCCGGAGACCATCGGCATCAGGGAATCGGTAGATCACCTCGACCCCGAGCTGCGGGAGGTTGTGGAGACTCTCTACTTCAAAGGATTTACGCAAAGCGAGGCGGCTGAGGAACTGGAACTTCCGCTCGGCACGCTGAAAACCCGTGCCCGGAAGGCGATCGGACTGTTGCGCAGCATATTCGATGACGGAAGAAGCATCTGAACAGGAACGGACCGTACAGGGGTGAACATTCACGAATACATAGAATCGGGGAACCTGGAACTCTACGCCATGGGAGCCCTGCCGCCGGATGAGGCAGCAGAGGTGGCCCGGGCCGTTGCCGCCTATCCGGAACTTCGTGAGGAGCTTGAGAAGATCAGCCGGACGCTGGAGGAGATCGCACCGGTTGAGGGGCTTGATCCGCGCTCCGGACTGCGGGAAGAAATTCTTGCGGCTCTTCCTCCGCAAGAAGCTTCGATGACCGAACCATCGGTGATTCCATACCGGCCCGAGAGACCGTCCGGACGCTCCTATCTGCTGGCCGCTTCGTTCATCGGGTTGCTGATAAGCGTCGGAGCGGCCGTCTGGTTCTGGTCGCGGTGGATGGAGACGGAGGAAGAGCTGACCGAAAGTATCCGGATTCAGGAACAACTGGCCTCGGCAATCCATCAGGCCGAACAGGAGTTGCAGACGCTTCGCAACTATGACAACCGCGTCGTTCGGATGACCTCGACAGGAGAGGAGGCCGAAGCTTTTGCCGTCCTCTTCTGGAACCCGCAGACGCAGACCGTCTGGATCGACGCATCGAAGATGCCCCCGTTGCCGAAGGGAAAACAGTATCAGCTCTGGGCGATCGCCGGGGGAGATCCGGTCGACGCCGGAGTTTTCGACGGCCGGACCGAACACCTGCAGGAGCTGAAGAGGGTGACCGAAGCCCACACCTTCGCCGTCACCGTCGAGCCGCGCGGCGGAAGCGAAACGCCGACGCTGGAGACGATGACCGTGAGCGGGCAGTTATAGAGCATCTCTTCACGCACGAAGTTTCGCTCCCGCACCACTCATTGTTTCGCCTCCCCGATGAAATCCTGACCACTGCAATACATCAACGTATGCCGCAACCGATCGATCTCAGCCACACGATTGAAGAAGGATTGATTACCTACAAAGGAATCCCCGCTCCGATTATCTGCGACTTCCTGAGTCGGGAAGCCTCGACGGAACATTATGCCGAGGGGGTCAGCTTCCAGATCGGAAAGATCGAGATGGCGGCAAACACCGGCACATATGTCGATGTCCCCTTTCACCGTTATGCCGGGAAGGATGACCTGGCCGACATTGCCCTTCGGAAGCTGGCGAATCTGGACGCTCTCCTCTTTGATGCCGATCACACCATCATCGGTCCGGAACTCTTCGCCGGCAAGGATCTTCAGGGGAAAGCCGTGCTGATCCGAACCGGATGGGACCGGCACTGGCGGCAGGAGGAGTACTTCTCCGGAAACCATCCGTTCGTGACCGAAGAGGGGGCCGCTTACCTGCGGAATGCCGGTGCAACGCTCGTCGGCATCGATTCCTACAACATCGACGACATTGCCGATCGCAGGCGGCCGGCACATTCGATACTGCTGGGAGCGGGCATTCCGATCGTCGAACACATGACGAATCTGGGAAGTCTGCCGCAATCCGGATTTACCTTCACGGCGGTTCCGCCGAAGATTCAGGGGATGGGATCGTTTCCGGTGCGGGCCTTTGCGATGATGGACGAAGAGACGGCTCGATGAAAGGGTCCGATGACGTCAGTGCAAACGGGATACGGATGCCCCGGATGGGGAGGGATTGATCTCCGGTCTTCCCGTTCAAGGCCGTTCACCCGTTGCGGTGCATCACGATCTCATCCCCTCCACTACCCGCTCCATATCCTCCGGCATCTCTGCAGTGAACTCCAGATATTCTCCGGTTCGCGGATGATGGAAGCCGAGCGTCCGGGCATGAAGGGCCTGGCGGTCGATCAGCTTCAGAACGGACCGGGCTCGCGATATCCAGTGGGAGCCGACGCCGTGCGGATGGTCGCCGCCGTACGTGGCGTCGCCGATCAGCGGATGGCCGATATGTGCGCAGTGCACGCGAATCTGATGGGTTCGTCCTGTGGCAAGCCGAAGGGAAAGGAGTGTGGCGAAATCGAACCGTTCAATCACCCGGTATCGCGTCAGAGCATATTTCCCGTCACGTTCGGAGACGGCAAATTTTTTCCGGTCGCGGGGATCGCGCGCAATGTTCCCCTCGATCTCCCCCTCATCCTCTTCGAGAACGCCCCAGGCGATCGCCCGGTATTCGCGTCGTATCGTCCGGTCGGCAAACTGCGCGCCGAGATGTGTCTTTGCCGGCATTGTTTTCGCCACCACCATCACGCCGCTCGTATCCTTGTCGAGCCGGTGGACGATACCGGGACGGACGGCGTTATAATCGAAGGGAAGAGCTGCAAGCATTATCTCCTCGCTCTCGGATTCCTCACCATCTTCCTCATCCTCCGTTTCCATCGGCGATGTCTCTCCGGCCTGAAGCAATCCGGCCCCCACGTGATGAAGAACCGCGTTGACCAGCGTTCCCGTTCTGTTGCCGTAGCCCGGATGGGTCACCATGCCGACCGCTTTGTTCACCACAAGGAGATCATCATCCTCATAGAGGATATCGAGAGGAATATCTTCGGGGATCAGTTCGATCGGCGGCGGCTTCATCAGTTCCAGTCGAACCAGATCGCCCGGCTTCACCTTGTAGTTCGCCTTGGTCGCATGTCCGTTCACGGTAACGGCTTCGGCTGTGCTCGCCTCCTGCACCTTGTTCCGCGTCGCTCCGGCAATCCTGCCGGTCAGCCAACGGTCGATCCGTTCCGGTTGCTGTCCCGGCTCCACCAGAATCTCCCGAACGGTCAGGACGCGCGCCGGCTCCTCAGTCATTCGCCTCCTCCTTCTGCTCAGCCACATAGGAAGCCAGAACGGCGTGGAGCTCGCGCAACGCACGTCCGCGGTGACTGATCCGGTTCTTTTCCTCCGGGGTCATCTCGGCCAAAGTCTTCTCCGATTCGTCCGGACGGAACAGGGGGTCGTAACCGAATCCCCCTTCTCCTCGCTTCTCCTCCGTGATCGCTCCTCTGACCTCCCCCTCGGCAAAGAGGGTACGGGCATTGTCGACATAGCAGAGGACCGTCCGGAACCGTGCGGCACGGTTATCCTCCCCCTTCAAAGCCTCAAGCAATGCATTGCAGTTGTCGTCGTAGGTCGCATCCTCTCCCGCATAGCGAGCCGAGAGGACGCCGGGGGCGCCGTCGAGGGTATCAACCTCCAGACCGGTATCGTCGGCCAGCACAGGGAGGCCGGTGGCATCGTGAATCTCCTTCGCCTTGATCCAGGCGTTCGCCTCAAGCGTCCTCCCGTCTTCCACCGGCTCCGGGAACTCTTCCCCGTACTCGGACAACGTCATGACGGAGAGCGTGTTGAAATCGGCGAGGATCGCCCCGATCTCTTCGGCCTTGTGCCGATTGTTCGTTGCAAGAAGAATTTTCATAAGAGGAAGATAGAGAAGGTTCGGGAGTAGGCAATCGATTGACCCGGTACCGGAGGACAACAGAGAAGGGAAAACGAAAGAGAGGACCATGCAACCCGATTTCTATCGCGGCGGAGAAAGGAGCCGACGATACATCGTCGGTTGAAGAAGAATATTCCGGGCCGCCCTGTACTGGGCGTCGTTGTGAAGTGCCGTTGCAATCCCCTCTTCTCCCCGGGCATATCTTCCCCGTATCTCTTCCTCCAGCCTTTTCGCAATCTCTTTCCCTTCCCTGTCAAAGGCGGCTCTCTGATTTGCAATGAATTCATCCCGCAGTTCCTTCAGGAGTTGGGGAATCCGTCCATCGGTACCGGAGGGAAAACGCCCGGGGAGAGAATCGAGCAACGCCAGGGGACCATGGCGCTCTTCATAACGGACAAGCTCCTGAAGTCCGTAGTCCCGAAAATTCTGCAGCACACTCCCCTCCACCTTGAAGTCGGACGGAAGGGAATCGAGCGGGGCAGTTAAAAGGGAGGCGAAGGTGAAGAAGGCATTGATCCGTTCCAGATGGGGGATCAATGATTCCGTCGGAAAACGGGGAACGATCGTATCTGGCAGAATACCTTCTCCTCCACGCACCCGACGTCCGTTCCGCGTCGTGAAATCCGGGAGAAGAGAATCCGGGATCACCCGTCGGATTCGGGGCTGAAGAAGATTGAGTCGCTGGATCGAGCGTCCCGACGGGGTGATATACCAGGCGGTCGTCAGCCGCAGCGACGCATCGAACGGGAGAATGCGGACCGACTGGACAAGTCCTTTGCCGAGCGTCGGTTCCCCCACAACAATCCCCCGGTCATTATCCTGCACCGCTCCGGCCAGAATCTCCGATGCCGAGGCGGTCCCCCCGTTGACGAGCAACGCCAGCGGAACCTCCGGAACCACCGGCCCCCGCTCGGTCACCCAGACCCCGTACTCGTTGGTATCCCGTCCCTCGATGATGACGATCGTATCTCCTTTCGGCAGCAGTGCATTGGCCCCCTCGATCACCTCCTCGAGTATCCCTCCGGAGTTGTCCCGCAGATCGACGATCACCCCGCGGATCTCATCAAGGTGATGCTCGTGGCGGGCCAGACGAAGCAGCTCGGTGCGGAACTCGTTTCCGGCATTCTCTCCGAAACGATCGAGTCGGATATAGATAATGCCGTCGTCGTCGATTCCGGCATAGCCGACACTGCGAACACGGATTCGTTCGCGGAGAAGATCGAACTGGAGAAGATCGGGAGCCCCCTCCCTGAGCACCGTCAGATGAACCGACGTTCCCCGCTCCCCTCTGAGTCGTTGATAGAACGTATCGACCGACGCCTCCGGAATCGGAACGTTATCGACGGCAAGAACCCGGTCGCCAAGCCGGAGACCGGAGCGGGCTGCACTGTACTCCCGATGC
>CAMLOB010000068.1 GCA_946481475.1 uncultured Chlorobiota bacterium
ACAAGTCCGGTACCTTCGTTTTCTTGATGTATCATGTGCTGGACTAAGGAGACTTCGCGACGCTTACCCAGACGTTGGCCGGCACCGCCGGCGTGGTCAACGCCGTGGCCAACGACAAGAACGGCATCGGATACGGCGGAGCGGCCTACAGCAAGGGGATCAAGGTGCTGAAGCTGGCCGGCGCCGACGGCGAAGCCCTGCTGCCGACGCTCGAAAACGTGACCTCCGGTAAGTACCTGCTGGCACGCGATCTCTACTTCTACCTGGCCAGCGAGCCGACCGGAGTGATCAAGGAATATATCGACTGGATCCTGAGTGATGAGGGACAGAAGCTGACCAGAGTGATGGAGTACTTCCCGAATCGTCCCGTAGGAGAGGACGAAGTTGCCGGAGGGGAAGCCGGAACGGATGCAAAGACGGATGACACAGCGGCAACGGTCAATTAATACCTGAGACCTCTGCAGCAGAAAAAAGGCGGTTCCATTGGGAGCCGCCTTTTTTCGTTTGTTTACCCGTGCGGATTGATGAGATGAAATATCTTGCGGAGACGTGAAAGGCGGGAGAGGAAAAAAAGGAAAGAACAACGGTCCGCTCTTCTCCTTGCACCACATTCCTCCGTTGCTCCCTAACTTGCAGATAACTACGTGATTAATATTCAGCAGCCTCGATTCACAACATGAAAATTGCGATTCTTACCGGGGGCGGAGATTGTCCGGGCATGAATGCCTTTATCCGCTCGGTCACTCGTTCGGCGATCAATCTGAAGGAAGAGATTGAAGTCTGGGGCGTCCTCGACGGCTGGGCGGGGATGATCAGCGGCAGCTTCCGTCGTCTCGGTGTGCTCGACACTGCCGGCATCTGCCGGCTTGGAGGAACGATTCTGGGAACGCTTCGCGCTCCGGAACTGAAGGATAGCGAGGAGATACAGGAACAGGTTTCCCGAAACTTTCTTGAAGCTGAGTTCGATGCCTTGCTGGCCTGCGGCGGCAACGGCAGTCTGAGGGCCGCCCACGATCTCGGTCGGCGACTGGAAGCCGTCGGAGAGAAAGCCCGGATCTATTTCACTTCCGCCTCGATCGACAACGACGTCGCCAACACCTACGGTACCTCGATCGGATTCTACTCCGCTATCGAGCGGAGTATGGAGATGATGGAGTGGATCCGCGACACCGCCTCGGCCCACCGTCGCGTCTACATCGTCGGTTCGATGGGGCGCAACTCCGCCTACCTGCCCGTCTATGCCGGACTGACCACCGGTGCCGAATACGTTATCCGTCCCGATGAGCAGGTCGATTTCAACAAAGTCGTCGAGATGATCGAGGGACGGGATCGCGATACCCGCATCATCGTCAGCGAGGCCTATCCCAAAACGCTGGAGGAGATCACCGCTATCCTGAGCGAAGCGCTGGAAAAGCGGAAGAGCACACACGAAATCCGGACGGTCGACATGGGCTATTTCCAGCGGGGAGGAATGGCCTCGGTTACCGACGTACTCCGGGCCAACTGGGTCGGCCACTGTATGGTGCGGGCCGCGCTGGCCGATGAGGAGAGCGGATTCTTCGGTGCGTTCCATGTCGGTGCCGCGCCCAACAGAATTTCCCTGGAAGAGGCGATCAGTCCGGAAGCCACACACGAGGACATCCCGCGGGAAATCATTGAAATGATGATCGCACTCCGGTAAGAACTTCTCGGTTACTGTCGACCGAAGCCTGTTTATTTGTTGAAACGGGGATTTCAGAGACGGAAATTTCAATTGTACCGGGGGATCTGCGATTTCTCCTGTCACCTTGTTCCCGTTTCCGTGTTATTCGAGCGTAACCGGAGGAGACGGGAACGGTCATTGAAACGGTGTCCCGAACTCTTCGCCGAGGCAACAACCACGCTTTCAATCGATAGAACATGGAAGACCTTTCCAACCCTTCTCCTTCGGGAGGAATTTCGCGACGGAGTTTTCTGGAGCGGATCTTTACCGCAACGATCGTCGGCGCCGCCGTCCCGTCGATGCTGACGGCCGGAATCGTTCCGAAGCTTGCACTGAAGAAGGAGAGTCTCAGCGGGCTCTACACAATTGATCTGAACACATACTTCCAGCTTCAGGAGATCGGCGGTTCGGTCCGACTGCTGATCCGCGAGATCGATTCCCGGTTCCGCATCATCGTTACCAGAGTGTCGGAGGACCATTTCGAAGCGGTCTATGCCCGCTGTCCGCACGAGGATTTTCTTGTGAAGGCGCGCGAGTTCGACAACAACTATCTGGAGTGCTCCGGACACAGGTCGCGGTTCGCATTCGACGGCACCCTGATTCCCGGCTTCGGTCCGGCCGAGACCGGTCTGAAACGCTACACGGCCACGTATGACGGGGAGGAGACGGTCACTGTCGAGATCGACGAACTGGCAAGCGTCAGCACTTCGGAGTCGGCCGGTTCGTACGTCACTCTCCACTCTACCGGACCTCTTGCCAACCAGGTCGTCTTCAAATTCGGTACACGGCGCGCCGAACATCTGGTCCTCTCCATCTGGTCGCTTGAGGGGGTAGAGGTCTTCCGTCCGCTGGATGAGAGACGGGAAGCCGGTTCACATTATCTGCCCTGCGATCTTTCGTCGCTCGAGAGCGGCCTTTACCTGTACCGGCTTACAACTCCATCCGAAGTGATCGGTACCGGAAAGGTGATCGTCACGGAATAACCCCTCTCTCCATCGTTTCCATTCGATACGCCGGACCCTTTCTTCCGAAGGGTCCGGCATTGCTATTTTTGCTCGTTTCAACATGTGGCAGAACCTTCTGCAGAGGAACATCCGCTCTGTGGGAAAGTCATATCTCAACGGCACACCAACAACAGCATATATATTCACATAATTTCAGGAGACATGGTGTATAAACATTATCCGAACCGGCCGGGCGAGATGGATGTCGATTTCGTTCGCGGCGAGTACAAGGGCCTGACCGACCGGATCGAAGCGGCCGAAGAGGCGGATGCGCCCGAAGCCTGGCTTGTTCTGTATGAAGACTGGAACGGACTGAAGTCATTTATCGGCAGCGAAGGAAGTCGCCGCAGTCACGCCCTTTCAAAGGATATGAACAACGAGGAGGCCGAAGAGCGGGAGAAGTATTTCCGTGAGGAGATCTCCCCTGTTTTCGAAGAAGGGGAATCGCGGCTGGTGCAGGCTCTGCTTGCCAGCAAACACAAGGAGGCGATCGGTGCCCGCTATGGTGATTACCTCTTGCGGAGCCTGGCCACGGCGGTCGATCCGCTCAATCCGATCAACAGCGAACTGCGCGTGAAGGTGAGCGATCTGGTCAACAAGTACGACAAGATTATCGCCTCGGGCGAAGTGGAAGTCAACGGGGAGACCGTCACGCTGGCCGTGGCGCGGAGCATGCAGGGATCGGAGAACCGGGAGACGCGGAAGGCGGCCTATACCGCATGGCGCGAATGGTTCCTGGCTCATCGTGACGAGATTGCCGGACTGTTCGACGAGATCGTCAGACTTCGCCATCAGATGGCGTTGAACCTGGGCTACGATAACTTCATACCTCTCGGCTATCTCGGAATGGGACGGACCGATTACGGGGTGGAAGAGGCCGCACAGTTCCGGGAGAACGTTCGGCGTTATGCCGTCCCGCTGCTGAAGAAGATCCACGAGAAGCAGGCCGGGGAGCACGGCACCGAAACGCTGAAGCCGTGGGACAGCAGCTTTACGCCCTCTCTGAATCTCCCGAGCGGTATCGCTCCGGTCGAGACGCAGATCGAGAAGGCGCAGCGCGTGTTCGACAAGCTGTCGCCGGTCCTTGCCTCACACTTCAAAAGGATGCAGGAAGAGAACCTGATCGATCTGGAGAACCGCAAGGGGAAGAGAGCCGGTGCGTACTGTACATCCTTCTCGGATGAGGGACGGGTGGCGATCCTCTGCAACTCCACCGGTGACGAGGATGACGTCCGGACGCTGATGCACGAGATGGGGCATGCCTTCCAGGGTTGGGAGAGTCAGCCGATCGAGGCGATCGATCTTCAATGGCCCACCTCCGACGCCTGCGAGGTCCACTCGATGGGCATGGAGTACCTGAGCATGAAGCACATCGACGAGTTCTTCAATGAAGAGGATGCCGCCAAGTTCCGCCGCAACCGGTGGAAGCAGGCCGTGACGTTGATCTGCTATATCGCCGTGGTCGACGAATTCCAGCACTGGATCTACGAACATCCGAATGCAACTCCGGACGAGCGGGATGCGGCCTGGAATCGCATCACCGACACCTACCAGCCCGGAGTCGACTACAGCGATAATCCGGCCTATCAGGCGCTTCGCTGGTATGCTCAGGGGCATATCTTCTGGATGCCCTTCTACTACATCGACTACGCAATTGCCGAGACCGGTGCAATGCAGCTTGGTCTGAAGGACAGAGAGGACCCGGAGAAGGCAATGGAGATCTATCTGGATCTCTGCCGGATGGGTGGAACGAAGAGCGTGCTGGACATCTTCGCTTCGGCCGGACTCCGTTCGCCGTTCGAGCCGCAGTTGATGGAAGATCTGATGCGGCATGCCGCCGGTGAGCTGGGGATTGAGGAGTACGCGGCCGCAGCCTGAAGAGGGGGTCCCTTGTGATTCTGTTGCCCGGTCAGGTCGGCTGAGACCAGTTGGTTCCAGTCGATCCGGCCGGGCTTCCTTTTATCCTTCCAAAACGTACAGACAGGTCTCCAGCCCCCGATTCCGTTCATTGATGAATGTCCCTTCCAGTCTCATCCCCATCTTCTCGGCCACACGCCGCGAGCCGATGTGATCGATCGCCATGTTCGCCACGATACGTTTCGGAGAGGGAAGAGGCGTGTGGGCGATCAACGCCAGCCCGCACTCGACGGCATATCCCTGCCGCTGGAACGGATGGTGAATGATATAGCCGAGGTCGTTCTCCATCCTTCCGTTGATCTCCGCCCGGATAATTCCGCAGTCGCCGATTACCTCTCCGGTCTCCCGCAACTCCACAAGCATCCTCGCCGGTTCTCCTTTTGCCGTACGCATGATGTTTGTGCGAACCCATTCCACGGTTTGCTCCCGCGAAAAGGGTTCCGGCCAGAATCGCATGGTGACGGGATCGGAGAAGACCGGAAGGATTCGTTCGATGTCCTCTGCGGTATAGGGGCGCATGGTTGTCCGTGCGGTTCCGATCATGATTGTCTATGGAATAGTTTATCTGTTTTCATTCTCAGCGAGGGGCCGAAGCGGAAAGACCTTCCGATGCTATAAAGTCCATAACGGCATCCCGGCATTCCTCCGGTTTGCACTGCAGGATCGCGTGGGGACCATCGATGACGAAGAGGGAAAGATTACAGGACAGGGTTCGACGGAATATCTCTACCATCCTCGTCGGTACGATTCGATCATTCCGCGCCTGTACGTAGCAACAGGGAACATGAATCTTTCGCAATGTCTCACGTTCATCCACCCGACTTGTCGCCCGAACCCTTCGCGCAATCACCCCAGGTGAGAGTTTCCTGTTTACCTTCTGAAAGCGGCTGATCAGATTCCGCCCGCTCCTTCTCTCGAAAAAGAGAAAGCGAACCAGCGGAGCGACGTGATAGCAGAGGAAGAGAAGACCAAGGGGAAGCATCCGGGCCATCTTCAGAAGCAGGGGATGAGGCGGGGTAACATACGTCGTACAGAAAATTCCCCCCGCGTAGTTCCGGTTGTTCCGTCCCAGCAGTCGCGCCGCCACCGGACCGCTGAACGATACGCCCATCAGGAACACGGGACGGTCATCGGGAATACGTTCCTCCACGTAATCGACAAGCTCATCAACGTCCAGATATCGGTCCGTCGGATAGCCGATCGTCATCGCTTCCAGTTCTCTTTCGATCAGGCTGCGGAATCCTTCATAGAGTTCCACACTCCCGTCGAGACCGGGGAGGAGGATAAGAAGGGGAGGGGAACTGCTCATGCGCAATGGATCGTTGACCGATGATAATGAAACCTGCTCTCTGCGACAAGCTATTGAAGGAAAGAGTGCCCGGCAACGTTGCGGGCAGTGGCAGGACCCGAATTCATTGTCAGTGGCGGATCGAAATGATTCTCCCCTCCTTCCATTCTCCTGTCTGAAGTTCAAGAATATACGTCCCGTCGGACAGGCCGGCAACCGGGTATATAATGCTATGCAGACCTGCCGGATGATATCCCTTGATGATGTCTTCCACCTTCTTTCCGGTTATATCGAAAAGCGTCAGCGAGATGTATGATCCAATCGGAAGCGTAAAAGATATATCCGCCCGCTCCATTGCCGGTGAAACAGAGGGGGGATCGAGACGGAACCGGCCCGCCGTCAGCGATTCGATGCGGCGCAGATCCAGACCGCATATATCGAGGTTGACGAACCCGGAAGCTTCTGTCAAGACAATGCAGGGTTCCGGCAGGGTGAAGGTGACGTCAAGAGCGGTTTCCGGAAAGCTCGGTCCGACAGGTATGTAGAGTCGTACGGGAATGAAGCAGAGCATTCCGTCCGTTGTGATCGGTTTGCCCGATATGTTCCGGAACTGCAGTGTAATCTCTCCTGCTGTTTCGGAGATGACGGAAACATCCCAGTCCTCGGTCAGGGCTTCATCCGTCAGGTCGTCTTCATCTTCAAGATCGACCGCCGCACTGCGGGCGTCGAACCGGAGCGATATCAGGAACGTTTCGATCCTTTCCCCCTGCGGGAAGCCTGAAATCACTATCGGTACCCGGGTTCGCTTCCCGGTTGCATTTACCGTATGGTCGGCAATCTCGGCGATAACAACCACAGTATCGGAACAGGGCGAGGGAATGTCCGTGACTTCTACGTCTGCGCAGAGCTTTCCCGTTTCGGTGCAGGTTCTGCTGAAGGCCCGAACCACATCGGCACATACGTCAAGCCGACTCCCGACCGGGACCGAATCCGCAACGGTTCCGCGAAACGTGATTTCCCGACAGGAGTTCTCCCGGATCATGCCGGTTGTCAGCAGAGGGAACGACGGAGAACCCCCCGCATATTCGATCCCTTCCGGCAGGGTCACGGAAAGATCGATCGAAGAGATCGGGAAGCGATTGTGATTGCATACCCGAAGTGTCCACTCTACCGACTCGCCCGGCACGACGTGAGCGTCGGATGGGCTGAGCGTTACCTCAACACCCCGCAAACCCGATCCCACATTCGGCAGATCCGAGTCGATGAAGTTCGGGAGTCCGTACGAAGTCCGTTTTCCCGCGAGATCGATCGCATTGTCAGTGTACTCGCAGGCTGTGCCGGGTCGATTCGGGAAGGCGATTCGTCCGAGAAACTGCCGACCGGTAAATGAGACATAGATTGTCCCGTCCGGTCCGATCTGAAGCTGGCCCCCGGGCCACACGCCGCTCTGCTCGGCCAGAAGAGTCCGGCTGGCGCTGATCGTCAGCGGATCACCACTTTCCAGATCGAACTGGATAAGTTCCGCAGGCATGTTGTGCGGGAGAGTTACGGTATAGAATCTGGATTGATCGGGCGAGAACTCGCCGCCGTAATAATTCTTCCCCGTACCGATGATACGGTAGTTGAAGAGCGAGCCGGTGGATGGATCGAAATCGAGCAGGGCCAGTTGTTGAAGCCCTGCACTTGTGACCGCCACCAGCGACCCGTCCGGCGACAGATGAATCGTTCCCTGTACGTCGTCGCCGTTCGGATACTCGTTCCCCAGTTGCGATACAACCGGAGCGTCGATGCCGGAGGGGGAAATGTGATATGCCAGAAAACGATTCGTCCCCCATTCCTGCGTTACCATCCAGTAGTCCCGACCGTCGCAATGACGAGTGGCCGTGAGCTTCTCCGAACCCCGTTCAAGAAGAGGGACATTTTTCTCGATAACGTCACCACGTCCTCCGTCAAGCGTGATGTCGATCACGTTGTAGCGCAAGGTCCGATCCGATACGTCATGGGAGCCTGTGGTAAACAGATAGTATCGTGTCGGTGAGCCGGGATCGGGGACGATCAGTGCAGGTTGCCCGCTCGACTCGTCCCCCAGCAGTCCGGTTCCGTTCGGCATCGGAGTGTGCTCTCTGTTCCAGACGGTGGAACCGTCGGTGTAGAAAAGGAGATCGCCGGTAAGAGGATCGGAGATGATTGCCGATCCGTCAAGCGTGTTCAACTTCCCGTCCTGCAGAAGGGAAGGGGGACCGCTTCCGCCGAACTTCAGTCCTGCCCCCCGTCCGAAATACCAGATGTCCGCCGAGTGCGAGCCGCCGGTCTGTCCTTCAAGAACCGCAGGACCGGTGAACATGCAGACCAACAGGAAGAAGGCTATCTGTGCACGGGTTGTCATGGCGTATCGCAATCAGTGTATGATGGTGATCAGACGCAGCAATCTTTTCTCTCCTGCTTCAATCGCCAGCAGATACTCTCCTGAAGGGAGATCGGAGACGTCGAGTTTCAGCACGTTCCGTCCGTGCTGTCCTTCGGTTACGATGGGTTGCCGGACAAGGCGACCCGACATATCGGTCATCTTCACCGTCAGAGAGCTGTTCCGGAACAGTGCAACATCTATGCAGACCGAACTGTGTGCAGGATTCGGGAAGACCGCGGCGTCAAGAGACCGGTCGGAATTTCCGGAGGAGAACACCGAAGACGAGGGGTTGGGCATACGATCGTTGATGATGATCGTATGATAAAAACAGTGCGGACAGAATTCTTCATAGTCGCTCCCTCCGATAATCAACGTATCGCTCCGTCCGGGGCCCGATCCTCCGATAGTAAAACAAAGCTCAATCGGATTTCCGGGATTGATGCGGAATGGAAGAGCCGGACTCGTCAACGTTGCCTCGATTCCCCCTCGTATCCACACCGTATCCAGAAAGGCAACGGCCTGATCAACCAGACTTGTGACCCGGATGCACGTATCAAACGTTCCGGTCCGACCCCCCGTGCGGATCTCGGAAACGTCCAGAAAGGGGGAGGTGGAACTCTGAACCGTTGTCTGTACCCGAATCCGGAATGTGTCTCCGCTTCGGGTGGAGAGGATCATCACCGCCGACAGAGGACCCGGCATACGGGGTCGGACACGAATCGGGATCGCCTGATCCTGCGTCGGCTTGATGGCGATTCCCACGGGAAGCGTTCCGCCGTATTCAAATTGATTCCCCTGCCTCCCCTCAAAGCGAACTCCGGTAATGGTGTCGGTATATCGACGGCTGTTGAACAGCACATCGGTTTCGAACATAATGCCGGGGCAACCTGAAAGGATATGGAAGGTGTAGTCTACTTCGCTCGTATCGACCGGGAGTGCCTCGATCGAGAGGGATGCACATGTGCTGTCGGGTCGGATACAGGGAGTCGGAGATGCCTGAAGGAAGAGCAGGCAGGAGGTCGGCTCTGATTCGGGTGTGGCCTGATCGGCAATGCGAACGGTGGCTACCGTCAGCGTGTCACATGATCCTGCGGCGATGCGCGGAAGCGTAAAGGTGCCGGAATTACCCGATACAGGAACCAGTTCCGGCGGAAGTCGAAGATCAAGGTCCACATCGGTGAAATCGCTCCCCGTCCCGTTGCATATAATGAGAATCAGGTCAACCAGGTCCCCCGGCCGTGCGCTTGCAGATGAGGTCGAGAGGAAAAGAGAGAGGGATGTTCCGCTGCCGGGGATGTAGTTGATATCGGAGTCTATCACGTTCGGCAGACCGTAGCTTGTCGTTGCTCCTCCCAGCCATAGCCCGTTATGTCGATACCCGGCCGCACTCCCTTTTGCATCCGGTTGTTCGATGACGCCGAGCGAATCGCGTCCGTTCCAGGAGACATAGATTTTTCCGTCTCCGCCAAGCTGCAACTGTCCCCCCTGCCACGCCCTCTCGGTCAACCTGATAAATCCGAAACGGGATGCGCGAATATCGGCCGTGCTCCCTGCAGCAAGATCAAATTGAAAGAGATCGGCCGGATCCGTGTTCGGCGGAAGCGTGTTGACGTAGAGCTTTGTGTTGTCGGGCGAAAACTCCTGACCGTAATACTGGACATCTCCCTGGCCCAGAACCTGTTGATTCGAGATGAGTCCGGTGGCGTTGTCGAAGTCGAAGATCTCCACTGTCTTGAGTGCCGGACTGCTTACGGCCAGTGTCCGTCCGTCGGGAGACATCTGAAATGTCCCCTGAATATCGCCGGAACCGGGATAGACGATTCCCACACCGGTCAGGCTGCTGTCGGTGATCCCCTGTGCCGTTACAAGATAGGCGTGAAAAACATTGGATCCCCACGTATGCGTTACCACCCAGTAGTCCTTGCCGTTGCAGTGGCGGGTTGCCGTGATTTTCTCCGTTCCCCTCTCCAGCAACAACCGGTTTTTCAGCACTACATCTCCTTTCCCTCCATTGAGGCGCATATCGATGGTTGAATACCGGGTTGCCGTTGTGGCTGTGTTTGCCGCGCCTGTTGTGAAGAGATAGAACGTATTCGTATCGTCGGGGTCCGGAACAATCAAGGCAGGCTGTCCGCTTGATTCGTGTCCGGCAAGACCGGTTCCGTTCGGCATCGGCGTGTGGGTGGAGTCCCAGACCGTCTTGCCGTCGGTGTAGAAGAGAAGGTTGCCGGTGGCGGGACGACTGATAACGGCCGATCCGTCGAGCGTGTTGACCTTCCCGTTCGGAATGGACCGGGCGGTTCCTCCGGTAAAAGAGAGGCCGGCATTGCGGCCGAAATACCACGTCTCGTACTGGCGCTGGGCGCACAACGTGGAGGCTGTCGCCAGACTGACGGTAACCAGCAGAAGCAGAGCGGGCAGGCGATGCGGTATCATAGGCCTGTGCAAAAAATGAGTGTGCGTCCGGCCGTGTAAATGTAGGGAATGCTTCCCGGTCATCCGAACGGAAAATCAGATCGACCCCGATTCCCGATGTTGCTGAACGAATGTCCCCTCCGGCAGCATACGGTTTCGGTCCCTACCTCCCCTCAACCCCCACCCCGTCCTGAATCCGGTTCGACGGGTGAAGGATCACCTGATCTCCTTCATCCAGTCCCTCCACCACTTCGACGTCAAATGTGTTCCGGTGGCCGATCGTGACGTTGCGCTTGTGTGCGATTCCCTCCTCCACGACAAAGACCGCCCACTCCTTTCCGTCGCGGAAGAGGGCGCTGGAGGGGACCTGAAGCACACTCTCTCCCTCCCAGGTGACGATGCGGGCGACGATCCGGTAGCCGTCTCCAAGCTTGTCCGGGTACTCGCTGAACATGCCGATCACGTTCACCCGTTGCTCCTCGATGCCGAGGGCGCTGATCTTGGTGAATGCCGACGGCTCGATATAGCGAACGATCCCCTCCAGCTCCCTGTCTCCTCCCCATCCGTCGATGATGATCCGGTCTCCCGGTTCGATCTTCACCGCATCAGTCGAGAGGACATCGACCACTACTTCCAGTCCTTTCGGATTGCCGATCGCCACCAGAGGCGTGCCGGCCGGTACTACCCGCTCGCTCTCCTCGAAGATCCGCAGAAGGGTACCGCTTGCCGGGGCGGTGACGTTGATCCCCCCGGTGTTCGTCCCGTATGCCGCCCGTCCGGACTTTGCCGCCTCGACCTGCTTCTCGGTGGAGCGGACGGCGAAGCGGGCACTCTCAAGCTGGTCTTCCAGCGTCTTCACCGCAAGCTGGGCCTGTTCGTACTGCTGCTGCGGGATCGCTCCGGCATCCAGCAGACCCTTCAACCGCTCCTCTTCTTTCCGGGCCT
>CAMLOB010000069.1 GCA_946481475.1 uncultured Chlorobiota bacterium
GAGCAGGCTCTCTCCAGCGTCGAGCCGGTGGCCCCCTATATCAGCGTGAAGCCGACGCTGACGTTTGCCGGAGGATCGAACGTCCATCTCGGCAATGAAGGGGATCAGTGGGGGGCGATCGGCAATCTCGATCTCTCGGGCGGGGGATCGAACCCGGCCTCCTACGAGTATGTGCAGCTCGCCCTCGGTGTGAAGCTGGGGATCGGAGTGGAGGTCCTCTGGGGAATCGGTGCCGAGGAGTTCGACCTGACTCTGCGCGGTGTGGTCGGTGTCGGCACCTCCTACAGAACGATTCCGCAGCGGACCACGAAGGCGCTCGGTTCGTTCGCCATTCAGCTCTACGGTGAACTGGTGACCAAGGCCTTCTGGGGACTCTACGTGAAGTCGATGTGGGGACCGACCATGTTCTACAACCACCAGTGGGGAGACCGGATTCCGGAGCTCTGGCCCCATCCGCACGACGGCTGGATTTGGGGAGGGAACGCAAGGGGAGAAGGGGATCCGAAAGGGAGTGCCGTTGCCGGACTTCCGGTCGACACGTTGAGTCACGCCGGCGCGGGCCCCCCTCTGGTCTTTCCGCAGGCGGCCACGTCGGTCGGCGACGGAACCGGCACGGTCGTCTGGCTGGAACAGGATCCGAACGTCAGGCGGGGGACGTTGAAGCTCGCCTCCCTGTCGCTCGGTGCGGCCACCTTCTCCGGTCCGGCGGTGATCGCCTCGAACACGAATGCGATCAGCAATCCGCGCGTCGACAATCTGAGTGACTCCACCCATCTGGTAACCTGGACACAGGCCCGCTACAATTCTCTTTCCCGTCCGCTGAACGCCTCGCCGGTCGATCTGGGAAAGAGTCTGGACATCTGGTATGCCGTGGTCAACTCCCGCAGCGGGACGGTGGAACATATCGGCGTGATGGAGGATGACTTCTTCTCCAGCACCAGCGGGCGGATGGAGGGGAATGCCGACGTCACTGCGCTTGATGCGGAGCAGGCCCTGGTCACCTGGATTGTCGCCGATCCGGAAACGAAAACCTCGGAGATCTACTATGCGGTGATCGAAAAGGAGAACGGCATCTGGATCACGACTCCTCCGGAAGTTGCCGGAGCGACCTCCGGGATGGAACAGGATCTGCGGGTGATCGGAACGCCTGACGGCAAGGGGACCGCTCTGTGGATCAACCGCTCCTCTCCCGATGCGTTCGATACCCGACTGATGATGATGGAGTGGAACGGAGACGACTGGTCGGCCCCGATGCCCCTTCTGGGAGGAGGAGACGGATTGCATTTCAACGACCTCGATGTGGATGTGGAAGGAGAGTACGGCGTGATCGGCCTTACGGGGGTCAGGGAACTTGAAGGAGAGGATACCAGCGAAGTGATCGTCGCGATCCCCTGGGGACCGAACGGCTGGGATGTCCCCGGGCGGTACGAACAGGCCGATACCAACGGCTATCTGCAACGTCCCCGCGCTTCGGTTAACGCCGCCGGACTGACGTCGATCATCGTTCAGAGGAACAACAGCGGTCCGGACGGAAACACGATCCTGAGTCAGGTCGATATCCTGCTGGCCGATCAGTCAACCTCCGGCGGCTGGGTCCGCACATCGACCCACGAACTGTTGTCGGACACGACCGCCCGGTTGACCGACCTTGAGGCGGCGATGGTCGGCAACCTGCTTCTGGTCTTCGGTCACGAGACGAAGAGTCCCTACACCTTCCATCTGCCGCAGTCCGGCAAGCACTTCGGACAATCGGTGATGAATCTGGTGCTGCGGGCGGTCCGGATCGACGATGCCCTCGGCATCACCGACGTCGACGAGTCGAACCTGACGTCGTCGGTCTCCGCGCCGGGACCGATGCGTGGGGAAGCAGGGTTCGATTTCAGCACGCTCAGTCCGAGTCCGTTCGGCGAGGCGGCAATGATCGGCTACCGGCTTGAGACCGGAGGAGAGGTCCGGCTGGAGGTGATCGATGCCCGCGGCAGGCTGGTCAGGACGCTCGTGGACGAATATCGCGAAGGGGGAGAATATCGCGAAGCCCTCTCGGGAACGGGTCTGGCGAACGGTGCCTGGTTTATCCGCCTGACGGTGGATGGTAAGTCGATAAGCCGGACATTGTTGAAAGTGGAGTAAGGGAGAGTCGATATCTTTTTTCTGAGATCAATTTTCCGGATCGTGCAGGAAATCACACCTGCACGATCCGCCTTGTATAGTCCGGTCCGGATCGCAATGCAGTGAAGGTTCTCCTCTCTTCACCTGATTCCGCATCTTCCCCGGCAACGGTTCCGTACCGGGAGATTTCCCCGGTGATTGCGGAGCCGGTTCCGTCCGATACCCGGTTTTTCGGTCCTTCTTGTCGGAAGAATCCGATCATCTCACAGCCATGCCGCAGGCCCCTCTCCGCACCCCTGAGTTGTTTGCATCCCTTTTCGTTCCCGCTGTAGTTTCCGACGGAATGCGGGACAGGGGGGAGAACGGAGTAACTTCCGGATCATGTGCGGCAATCCGGAGTTGTTCGATGCTGTTGGAAGGGTGAAGGGACAGTTGTGTGTGCGATGGAGCCTGCAACACCCCCATGTGCGAGGAATAACGGCGGCTCCGGCTTCAGCACGTCGGTCAACATGAGACCAGAGTGACGACGGGTATAGTCCCCTCGAAAACGAACAGTATTTTATACGAGGATAGTCCCATGAACTGTAGAGTATCACGTACCGCACCCCTCTTCCCGATTCTGCTTCTCTTTATTCTGTCGTCCGGACTTTCCGCTCAGGATCGGACCGTCGGCGTCCTTCTGAACACTGACGATGCGTTTGCCGGATACACGCTCTTCTCCGGGCTTCGGTCGAAGACGACCTATCTGATAGATATGGAAGGACGTATCGTTCGCTCCTGGGAAAGCGGTTATACACCGGGAGACGCGGTCTATCTTCTGGAAGATGGGCATTTGCTCCATACGGGGGACGTCGGAGGAGAGGATGGTGATTTTGGCGTAACCGGAGGTTCGGGGGGGATCGTTCAGGAGTATGACTGGGAAGGGAATCTTGTCTGGGAATATCGTTACGCAAACGACAGCGTTCGCCAGCATCACGACGCCATCAAATTGCCCTCGGGTAACGTGCTCATGATTGCGTGGGAACTTGTTTCGGTGGAGGAGGCCGTTGCTCTCGGACGGGATCCCTCTACCATACCCGACGACGGGCTCTGGGTGGATCATCTGGGGGAGGTGAAGCCGATCGGTTCGGACGGCGGCGAGATCGTCTGGGAGTGGCACATGCTCGATCATCTCGTACAGGATTACGATGACGCAAAAGAGAATTTCGGTGTGGTGGCCGACCATCCGGAACTGATGGATTTCAACCGCACGGCGGGCAGGAATGCCAATGAGGACTGGATGCACGTCAACGGGCTGGATTACAACGAGGAGCTTGATCAGGTGGTCTTCAGTTCGCCGACGCTGAACGAGATTCTGATTATTGATCACAGCACCACGACTGAAGAGGCGGCCGGACATTCCGGAGGGACCTCCGGTCGCGGAGGGGATCTGATCTACCGATGGGGTAATCCGGCAGGGTACGGGGCCGGTTCCGGCGATGACCAGCAACTCTTCTTCCAGCACAATCCCCACTGGATTCCGGAGGGACATCCCGGGGCCGGAAATATCCTTGTGTTCGATAACGGTCAGGGTCGTCCCGACGGGCAATATTCGTCAGTGGTCGAGATTGTCCCCCCGCTTCAGGAAGACGGTTCGTACTCGCACACTTCGGGGCTTCCCTACGGTCCTTCGGAACCGATCTGGACCTACGTCGCTTCGAATCCCACGGATTTCTATTCCGGCACGATCTCCAGTGCGCAACGGTTGCCGAACGGCAACACACTTGTCTGTGCCGGGGAAAACGGATGGTTCTTCGAACTGACCTCCGACGGGGAGATCGTCTGGGAGTATATCAATCCGGTCACCGCTTCCGGGATTCTCGACCAGGGAGAATCTCCGGACCGGAAACCGAACCCGGTCTTTCGTGCCGTTCGATACGCCCCTGACTATGCTGCCTTTACGGGAAGGGACCTGACGCCGGGAGACTTCATTGAGGGGTATCCGAGTGGTGTGGAGGAGGAGTTTCCGGCAACCGGCCCTCTCTCCCTGTCGGTTGCTCCGAATCCTGCCGTTGACAACGTGACGATTTCGATCTATCTCCACAAGGGGGCCACAGCTACTCTTTCGATTGCAAACGTGCTGGGAGAGAATGTCCGCACGTTGCTGAACGACGAGCCGATGCCCCCCGGAGAACGTTCGTTCCAGGTGGCACTCACATCGCTCCCATCCGGCACATACGTTTGCCGACTTGCAATCAACGGTGTTGCCGTAGCGGATAAGGTGTTTACCCGTCATTAAGGTTGGCCGACTGACCATATCGATTGCAGGGGCGGGCCGATACGACTATCGATTCTTCGCCATCTTCCGGAAAAAGGACCGATAAGGATTTCCCCGATGGTCCTGCCGTGAGAGCCGATTCGGTAATGCGCTTCGGCACGCGGAGCGGAAAGCCGGATCCGTAGCAGGCCATCGGCTGGACGTAATCGATACGAGCGGCAAATGGAGTACGGTCGCATCACTGTTTGCGGAACCAACGGAAATGCCGCAGCACATCGCCATGTGCCGCGGCATTTTTTCGTTTGATATCGCCCCTCTTCCCCTCTGTTCCGGGTGTTTGCCGCACCGCCCCCTGTCCGCACCCCTGATTCGTTTGTGAAGGGGGGAAGCTTGGAGGCACTTTCATATGCACGGATCTATCCAAAACTTAGCGCAGAGAGTCTGTTATGAAGTACCTACGATGCCTTGTCTTTTCGTTGCCGGCAACTATCGTTGCATTGATTCTTTTCCCTTGCTCTTCCTACGGCCAGTATGCCGGAGATGCCCTTTATCTCGACTCGGCCGACAGCTATGCCGTACTTGACGATCTCTCCGACCTTGTCCGGTCCAAAGGAACTGCCTTTACCATCGAAACGTGGGTCTATCCGCAGACGTCCGCCTTTGTGATCGCATCGGTCTACGAGAATTCCGGGACTCTCTGGTCGTTGCGTGTCGGGAGCTACGGATCGAACTCCTACCGGCTGATTCTGGATACCAACGACGGATATTCCTCCTCTTCTCCGGGAAGCATCGGTTCGTCGGCGAGCCTGACGTCCGGGGCATGGAATCACGTGGCGGTAACCTCCGACGGATCGACGGTGACGTTCTACGTCAACGGGGTCGAGGCCGGAAGCTTCAGCGACGGCAGGTCGATCTGGGGGTTCGGTTCATCGGCAACGCTCTATATCGGGACGGAATACGTTACCGGCACATCGGCTCTTCTCAGCTATACGGGGGACATCGCCGCGTTCGACAATCTGCGCTTCTGGAGCACGACCCGGAGTCTTGATGAACTGTATAACGGGATGATCTATACCCCCTCGACGACGACCGATCTGGAGGCCGACATCACCTTCGACGACTCATCGGTCTTCACTGCAATGAATGATGCCCTGACCGACGACAGCGAAGTGCCGTGGATCGAGATGCCGTCGGGGTTCCCGAACGGGACGAGACTTGCGTGGGAGCTCTCGACCTCGATCTCTCCGTCGGTCCTGACGATCAGCTCCGATGACCTGACGACCTCGTCCGACTCCGAGGGGGAGTATCTCATCGGGGCATACGACAGCGGTGATCTGACGACGACGACCTCGACCTCTGCAACGGATCTGACCGCACAGTTGAACCGGACCTGGAGTGTGGTCCCGATCGGTCCGGACTGGTGTTCGTTCCAGTTCGATATGAACTCGATCAGCGGCATCGAGGTCGACAAGGCCGTGGCGGTCGTCTCGACCGAAGACGATTTCAGTAGCGACGTGGAATTGATCTTTCCCTCCTCGACGGAGAATTCCTATCTCACCTTCAACTATTATTTCACCGAGTACGATACGCTCTTCATCACGCTGGGAGAGTTCGAGACGACGTTGCCGACGCTGACCGCAAGTCTCGGATTCGGTCCCTTCATTCAGAGCGATGCCAACACCAACACGTTCACGCTCGAAAACCTTCCGTCGGGGACAAGCTCGGTCACTTTCACGCTGTACGACCAGTACGGCGAAACGACGACCGACAGCGAGACGACGAGCGGAAGCGATCTGAGCGAGGCGACCTACTCCTACGATATGGGGAAGCTGGCGGTCGGGACGATTCTGGAGGTGGAGATCGAGGCGAGCTCGCTGGATGCTTCATTGACGCTGGTCGAACCGCTGGCGATCTCCGAGGAGACGCCGAGCATCACCGCCGGCGACGACTTCGGGGCCTACATCTCCGGAACTTCCCGGGTGAATACTTACACGGTCGATTCGCTGCCGGACAACACGACGTCGGTGACCTTTGCCTTTGTCGACGTCAACGGCGACATCGTCGATCTGATCGACACGAGCGGGAACATCGTCTACGATTCGTCGGTGGTCTCCGGAACCGATCTGAGCACCGCCTCGTGGACCGTAGAGATGGACACGCTCGACCTTCCGCTGGGGGCGCAGCTTTCGGTGACCGTGGAGCATGAGGGGGGCGTCACCGGCGGGACCGAGTATCTGGTCGATCTTGAGATTTACGCGGCGCCGATCACGATCTACTCAACCAACGGCTTCGGCCCGTTTACGTCGAACAACTACAGTCGGGTGACGAACACAACCTCTCCGTGGAGCGACGTGACGGACGAGACGAACGAGTTCTCGATTTCGCCCCTGCCGGAGCGGACCGAGATGGTGATCTTCAACATTCTGGACGAAGACGGGGACATTCTTGAAAGCGACACGGTCAGCTCGAACGGAACGGAGTGGCTCTCCTCGGCGCAGAGCGGTTCGTTCACGATGACCGATCTGCCGCCGGACGCCTCGACGGTGCAGGCAATCACATACGCGCAGGGAGGGGCCGATGACGGTCTGATTGCGGAGAACGATCTGAGCATCGCTCAGCAGGCCCCGCGAATCTTTCTGGATCCGTCCGACTATGACGACACCCCCTCAAATCCCTACATCCCGAGCGAGGAGAAGACAACGGAGGTGACGATCACCGTGGAGCCGAGCACGACGGCAAACGATTCGGTCGTGGTGGAGATTATCGACGAGTCGGGGGCTCTGCTGGCCTACATGAGCGGCACGCCGACGACGGTCGACGGCGTCCCCCAGGTCTCCTTCACCTACGACTTCGCCTCCCTCTCCTTCACGGTCGATTCCATCGTCGCCTACTCCTATTCTTCGGTTTCGGACGATGCGGTCTCCGGCGGCAAGGAACTCACCCTTATTCCTCCGGCTCCGAACGTGGAGTCGTGGTCCGGACTGGAGAGTTGGGCCGGCTACTACAACCCCTGGGAGTTCTTCACGGTCTCCGGAATTATGGATGAGATCGACGAGGTGAAGGTGGAGATCTACAACACCAGCTCCGACGAGGCCATCTATACCGGGACCTTTACCGAAACGACGTATCCCTACAGTCACGGTCTGACCTTCGACGGCTCAAGCACCTGGTTCGAGGCTCCGCGTGAGGACGGCACGTTTACCGTGATGCTCTGGTATAAAAGTTCGGCGACGACGGTGCAGCCGCTGGTCGGCGTCATAGACGGGAGCAAGTACTATCCTCTGCTCTATCTCGATTCGGAGGGACGGATCAACTACACGCTCTATGGAAGCCACACCAGCGGATCGAACAGCCTGCGGACCATCGGAACGTTCAACGACGGGGACTGGCATCACGTGGCGATCACCTACGACGATTCGACGATGAATCTGTACGTCGACGGAGGTCTGCTGGCCAGAGAGACGGACGCTCCGGCGTCGGCGACGATCGGGGAGGACGGAAGCTTCGTGATCGGTCGCGGAGGAAGCTCCACTTCATCGAGTCTCCCTTCGGATTACTTCGACGGAGAAATCACCGAGGCCAGCTTCTGGAACACCAGTCCTCAATACGGCGTGATCTTTCAGCGACTCTACATCGAGGGGCTGGGGGAGTTCATCAAGCAGTCCGACTACTTCAAGAGTTCGCTCGGCCTCGTCTCCTACTTCCCGCTGGCCGATGGAGGGGGTTCCACCGCATACGACTGGCTCAACGACGATTCGGTCGACGTGAACGGGACGGCTTCATGGAAGCTGAACACCGGTCTGTCGACGGTGGTGATGCCGTGGGATATCGAACAGATGTGGAATTACGCCGGTGCTGACGTGGAACTGCGCGTCACTCTCTACTACGACGGCGGGAGCGCTTCCGGCGTCACCTACACGACGTCGCTGCCGATGACCTGGAACAGCGACCGTCTCTGGCTCTTCTCCGAACATGGCTTCGGCCCGTTCCGCGAGGGGGTCTCGGCCGACGTCGATTTCGATATCAATGTCCCCGAGGGGATGGTGAGCGGCGACGAAGTGATTGTCGCGCTGGTCGACTCCAGCGGCTCGACGATCACATCCACTTCCTTTACCGTGGATGATCTGAACAACGCCAACTATTATTACATGACGATGGACATGGGGGAGGCGGAGCCGGGGTCGGAGGTCCGGATGACCTTCATCAAGTCGGACGGCGACACGCTGGTCACCAATATCTTTCCGTTGGTCGTCGAGGAGTTCGTGCTGCCGACGATCTCCGGATCGACCGGTCCGTTCCGTCAGGCGATCGTCTCGGGAACGATGGTCGACTCGAACACCTTTACCATCACCTCGTACGATGACGACGTCTCCTTCAAGGGGACGTTCTACGGACCGACCTGGGACCAGATTACGACGGCAGATGTGAAGCAGCGGGATGACACGACCTGGACGATCAGCTACGACATGGCGGCCCTTTCGCCGCCGCTGACCCGGCTTGTCGTCGAGACGTATATCGGCACGGAGACGACGCCGAGCGACCGGGACACGCTGGCGCTGACGATCACGGCCACCCGTCCCGACTGGTTCGACAGCGATAACACTTCCATCTCGGACATCACGGAGAACGACGACGGAACGATCTCCTTTACCGTCACGACCACCATCAACGACCCCTCCACGGACATTATCAACGCCCTGGACGACAGTGATGTGTCGAGCAGCCACAATGTGCTGGATCTGATCCTCTACAGCATCGAACTTTCCCTGGTCGGCGAGGTGACGCTGGAAGCTCCCGATCCCGATATCGTTGCAGACGTCACGTATGACCCGTCAACCGAGACACTCAGCCTTGACAGCGATCCGAGTCTGTCCGGAACGGTGACGTTCGACAACCAGACGTTCGACTACTCATCGGCGTTGCCGGAGGCGACGCTGGATGATGACGGCAACCTGTCGATCGTGCACGACTGGGACTGGTCGCGAGAGGAGGAGATAAGTTTTGCCGGCGTAACGGTCCTCGGCTCCTCCTTCTTCCAGGCGGTCAAGACGTTTGCCACGGCCTCCTCCGTCCTCGACGACCTGACGCCTGTCTCCCCCTACTTCACGATCGGGCCGGTCGGACTGCTGGGGGCGGCCACACGGATCTACACGGGGACGGAGGATGACGAGTGGGGACTGATCGGGGATCTGGATCTGAGCTATGACGGCGAGAGTACGAACGCCTCCTACGTCCTCTCCCAGTTCGGGATGGGGGTCTCGGTCGATATCGGCGTGCAGGCGCTCGAGGGGGCGACCTCTGCGACATTCGATCTTGTCTTCGAGGCAAGAGTGGCCGGGGGAACATCGTTCAAAAGCGTTCCTGATGATGAGACCAAGAAGCTGACCTCCTCGGGGGTCAGACTTTACGGAAAAGTGGTCGGAAAATTCCTGTGGGGTCTCTGGTCGGAGACGTTCTGGGGACCGAAGAACTACTATGTGAAGGACACCGGGGATGAAGTGCCGGAGTCCTGGCCGACGCCGAGAAGCGGATGGATCTGGGGATCGACCGGAACGGAGAGGGGAGACGGAAAGGGGAGCGATAACGCCGTTGCCGGTATGCCTGCCGATGGGGGGGCGACCGCATCGACCAGTCACGCACTCGTCTGGCCGCAGCCGAACGGATCGACCGGAGAAAACCGGTTCGCCGCCGTCTGGATGGAGCAGGACAACTCGACCGGGATCGGGACGCTGAAGCTGGGGACGCTGGGGACCGAAGGGGGGAATCTTTCCGCCGCCCTGACCGTGGTCTCGAACGGGAACGGCATCAGCAACCCGCAGGTTGCCGGTCTGAACGATTCTATCCACATCGTCACCTGGACGCAGAGCCGCTACAGCGGTGCCACAGTTCCGGAGGATGCGGGGATTCGGGACATCGCGCAGAGCCTGGATATCTGGTATGCCGTGGTCAACACGAACTCACGGGTTGTGGAGCAGATCGGTCTGTTCCAGGATGATCTGACCGACCGGACAAGCGGACGGCTGGAGGGGAACGCCGTGGTGACCCCTCTCTCGGACAGTTCGGCTCTGGTGACCTGGATCGTCTCGGTCCGGCAAGCAGAGGAATCGGAGATCTACTCGGCGACGATTGAACGGGAGGGGGATCTCTGGCTCCCCTCGACTCCGGCGACGGCGACGACGATTTCGGGCATTGAACATTCGCTCCACGTCGACCGGGTTGATGACGGAAAGGCCGTGGCGGTCTGGATCAATCGTCCGGGGACGGATGTCGGAGGATCCCGCGTGATGTCGATGCTCTACGAGAACGGGGCATGGCTTCCGCCGGTCGAGGTGCTGGAGGCTGAAGAGGGGAGCCACTACAACGATCTGGACATTGCCATGGAAAACGGACGGGGATTGCTGGGGGTGATCGGCGGAACCGAGAGTGAAGGGATGGGTACCCAGATCGTGACGACGATTCCGTGGGGAGGAAGCGGCTGGGATGTGGCCGATGCCGTGGAGTTCACCGACTCGACCGGGTACCTGCAGCGGCCGAGCGTCGGGATCAACGAGGAGGGGATCGGCGTGGTTCTCTACCAGACAAGCTACAATCGCAAGAGTACCACCTCACCGGTCAGTCATGTCAATGCGATCGTCATCGACCTGAAGGATCAGGGGTCGGTCCGTCATCATCCGGGACATCCTCTGCTCGGCGACTCGACGGTATCCCTCTGGGATCTTCACGGGGCGATGTACGGCGATCTGCTGGTCTCCCTGGTCCACGAGACGGCAAATCCCTATGCGGCCTATGAACCGGTCAACGGCTCGATCCTCGGTCTCCGACCGATGAATCTGGTGCTGCGGGGGGTCAGGATCACCGATGATCTGGACATCGAGGACGTAGACGAGAGCGATCTTCTCTCCTCCGTCTCTCTCCCCGCACCGCCGCGACCCGATGCCGGCTTCACCATCAATCGCATCGAGCCGAATCCGTTCGGTTCACGGGCCCGCATCTCCTACGAGCTGTCGGCACCCGGACGGGTGGATGCCGAGGTGCTGGATGCCGAGGGACGCATCGTGACGAGACTGCTTGAAGGTGCCCGGCAGGAAGGAGGAGCGCACACTCTTGATCTTTCGGGAGAGAACCTGCCGAACGGAGCCTACTTCATCCGGCTGACGGTCGACGGCGTGTCGGCGGTGAGGACGGCACTGAAGGTGGAGTAGAGAGAAGGAAGAGGGGAGGTACTCAGGCCGCCCCTCTTCTTCCGACCGCTCGGACTCTTGGTGATTCTTTGTGCCCTTGGAGCCTTTGTGG
>CAMLOB010000070.1 GCA_946481475.1 uncultured Chlorobiota bacterium
GGCAAAGAAGGGCATGCCGGAAAAGACGTAGGGGTTCAAGAACGGAATCGATCCGTCGGAAAAGCTTACGGCGGCATACGTCTGGAAGGGGAAGAACTGTTCGGCAAAATCCTCCCAGAGAAAAGCCGAACCGGTAAGGTGACTGAAGAAAAAGATGACGGTGACCAGAGCAAAGAGGCCGATCACCAGCATCGTCTTCGGCTCGGTGGGTGGTTGCCCGATTTTCGACGAACGGGGGGAACGGACCGAAATGAACTCCACTTCCTTTTTCGAGGAAGGTCTGCTCCCTTCCCTTTTTTTATGTGCCATAGAGAATGATGTTCTGTGTCTCCGGTTAGATACTGTCGATCTTCCCCGCCGATCTCTGCCTCTGCATATACGGCGTTGCGGCAAATATACGCTTTGATCTCCGTACCGTTCTTCACGAGGCGTGAAAAGGGTCGTGAACGGGAGGGAAGATTACGATAGTCGGGACAAGCCTTGTATCTTGTTCCCTTTCCACGCAATCAAGCATCCGCGACAGAGGACAAATCAGGGATAGATGAAGCTTCGCAAGGTCACAATCGAGGAGACGTTTCAGGATTTTCAGGAAGAGGAGGAACCGGGCCGGACGCCGGGAGGACTCTCGGTCAGCGAGTTGACGGCGATGATCCGGAATGTGCTGGAGGGAGATTTCAGCGATGTGATCGTCACCGGCGAGATCTCCGGATGGACGGTGGCCGGCAGCGGACATCGGTACTTCACGCTGAAGGATGAGAAGGCGGCCCTCTCCTGCGTCTGCTGGCGAACCAGAACGATCGGGGAGGTGATCGGCAACGGAATGAAGGTGATTGCCGTCGGAGGAATCACCGTCTACCCGCCGCGCGGAGCCTACCAGCTCGACTGCCGGCAGATCATGCCGGTCGGCCAGGGAGAACTGCAACTGGCCTTTGAACGGCTGAAGGCAAAGCTCTACGCCGAGGGGCTCTTCGCCCCGGAACGGAAACGTCCCCTCCCTCTCTTCCCGAAACGGATCGGCGTGGTCACCTCACCGACCGGAGCGGCTATCCGGGACATCCTGACGACCCTCGCCCGCCGGATGCCTTCGGTCTCGGTCGTCATCGCCCCGGCCCGGGTGCAGGGGATCGGCTCGGCCGAAGATGTGGTCCGGGGGATCGAACAACTGAACCGGCTCGGGGATATCGACGTGATCATCGCAGGCCGGGGCGGAGGTTCGATCGAGGACCTCTGGACGTTCAACGAGGAGAGTGTGGCCCGGGCGATCGCCGCCTCCGGAGTTCCGGTGATCAGTGCGGTCGGACACGAGATCGACTTCACGATTGCCGACTTCGTCGCCGACATCCGGGCGGCAACGCCGACGGCGGCGGCCGAGATCGCCGTCAGGAACCGGGCAGATCTTCTTCAGTATCTCAGCGAAGCATCTTCCCGTCTCCACCGCGAAGTCTGGCGCAGGCTCGACGGACTGCACGACCGGCTCGGCTATCTGCTCAAAAGCCGCGGCATGTCCCGTCCCCGCGACCTGGTTCGCGAATACCAGCAACAGCTTGACGAACTTGCCGCCGAGGGGACACGGACCATCGGACGACGGCTTCAGCGCCTGAACGATCGTCTTCACCGGCTGGAATCCTCACTCCGCGCCCTGGACCCCGAGGCCGTCCTCCGGCGGGGCTATGCGATCATCCGCAAGGAAGGAGAGCCGGTCACAAGCGCCTCGGAACTCGGGGTAGACGACCGGATCGAGATCGCCCTCGCTGACGGAAGCCGCAAGGCTGAGATCGTCGAATAAAGAACAGAAATCGAATAAAAACGGAGTTCGTAACGCATACGCGACCAGCGCGTGCAATCCCGCCGTTCGAAAGCGGGGGGGAATATCGCTCCGCAAAAACGAACAATGATCCATGGCAAAAAAGACAGTTTCCATCGAAGATTCGCTCGACCGACTGGAGCAGATCGTGGAGTCGCTTGAAAGCGACCGGACACGGCTGGCCGATGCGATGAAGTTATATGAAGAGGGGATCAAGCTGGCCGACGCCTGCCGCAAAGAACTTGAACAGGCCGAGCTGAAAGTGACGCAGTTGCAGGCGGATGCCGCCGGAGAGCCGGACGAAATCGACATTTCAATGGAATAGATCGGTGACGGGAGAGGTCGGAAAGAACGTGAGAATTTTCCGAAAAACCGCTTGACCCGAACCAAACAACTCGTAATTTTGCAGGACACAATAGTCTCAGGGAAACCAAACCATTATTCATTTTCCAAACGGAGGAAAACAATGATTTGCAAGATCGCAATGTCCCTTATGTTGACGGCCTTTGTCGGTACTGTTATCGGCTGCGGCGGCGCGGTGTCGGAAGAAGAGATGAAGGCATGGGCCGATGAGAGCGGCGCCTTTGCCAAGGATTACGCCGAGGCCAGCACGACCCTCGCAGAGGTAAAGGCAACCCATAGCACAATGGCAGTTGCAGATATGGACGAAGCTGCAAAGGCAAAGTATGACGAGGCTTCGGCAAAGCTTTCGGAATACGAGCAGCAACTGCAGCAGATCGGCGACGAGTGGACGAAGGTCATGGGCGAGATCGGTGACGGCACGGATGCAGCCGCATGGAAGACCGGCGTCGAGAATGCTCGCAAGTTTGTCGCCGACAACAAGGCGAAGCTTGAGGAAGTCAAGAACAGCATCGCCGCGATCAAGGACGAGGCTGCAAACATGGCCGCAGCTCCGGCAACGGGCGACTCGACCGCAGCTCCGGCTGACGGTGCTGCCGACCCGGCAGCAGCTCCGGCCGAGGGTGGCGAGAACGCCGACGCAAACAACGCCGAGGGCGAGAAGAAAGAGGGCATGTAAGCCGAAACGATATCACGGAAGTGATTCACGTGAAAGCCCGGTCAACAGTTGACCGGGCTTTCCTTTTTTTCAGAAGACCTGATCCCCTTCCCTTCTCTTCTCTTTTTTCCCTCCGACCGCTCTTTGATGAGGATCGCCGATTACATATTTTCATGATAACCGTTCCCGATCGATTGCAGCACTCCGTGCCGTAATCCTCACTACCACAAAACCGATGGAGGTTATCATGACGTTTGCGTACCGGATTCTCTCCCCCTTCCTGCTCTTCCTGCTCTTTTCGCAGTCGCTTTCCCATGCACAGTCACCGCGAATGATTCTGATGGAGGAGGGAACAAACGCAAGCTGCGGTCCATGTGCCGCACAGAATCCCTTCTACCAGTATTACCTGAATCTCCCCCACAACCGTGAACGCCTGATCCCGATCATGTGGCACGCAAACTTCCCGGGACCCGATGTCATGAATGCTGCAAACCCGACAATGCACAACACCCGGGTCTCCTATAATAATATCAGCGGTGTCCCGATGGTCCGGGTCAACGGAAAATCTCCGGCGTCAAGCGGATCGGGATATGCGGGGGCCCCCTCCGACACGGTCGGCATCTACCGAACGATTGCTTCGATGCCGACCACATCGCCGATTTCAATCGACATTTCACAGTTGAACGATGGGGAAAAGATTGCCGCCGAAGCGACCATCACTTCAACGGAAGATCTGGGATCAAAGAAACTCTACGCCGTCATCGTTGAAGGATACCACTACTATGCAAGTGCCGGATCGAACGGTGAGAAGGAATTCCACTATGTGGCCCGCGAGATGATGCCCTCGGTGGGGGGAACAGGGATTACCATCCTTCCGGGAACGACCACCGTCACGTTGGGGGAAGTCCCGATCGACGGGGAGTGGAACGTCGATCAACTGTACGTCGTCGCGTGGGTTCAGGACGATGCGACAAAGGAGGTTTTGCAGGCTGCAACCAGTCAGGGAAAGATCGGAGTGCAGGAGAAGAGTTTTCAGCAGTCGATGGTAGGGAGCGAAGAGGAATCGGGAGCCTGGGACGTTCATCTTACCTCGACCTTCTCGGCCATGTTTAACGTTACCGTCGAGAAGGATCTGCCGCAAGGTTGGGAGGCGACCGTGACAGTGAACGGGACGGATATCGATCAGCAGGAGAACGTCCCGTTCTCGGCAACCGAAGCGTCGAATCTGGAAGTCACTATCCTTCCCTCTTCCACACAGGACAAAAAGGGAGTCGGCTCGGTAACGGTTTCGGTCACCGGACTGCAGGGAACAAATTTTTCACAGACGTTCAGACTCTACTCGGACGATATCGAGGCGATTGTTCTGAAGCGGGATGAAGGAGATCCGGCTATCGAGACGGCATACGAGCAGGGGATGAACAACGGGGATTACGTGTATGCTGTGGTCGATCCGGCCGATGAGCATCTGTTCGACTGGAAAGATTACGTGGTGATCCTCGAAGTCGGGAAGTGGGCATTTACGCGAAACGATATCACGCTGCTTCGCGAGAAGTTCGATGCGGGGAATGTGCGGCTCTATCTGATCGGTGCGGAGATCGGCTACGGTCTGGCCGATCCGCAGAACACCGACCAGACGACTCCCCGCGACGAAGCGTTCATGCGGGACTATCTTCACGCCACGTATGTGCGGGATGCAAATCCCTCGACAACCGTCAGCGGTGTCGGCGGAGATCCGGTCGGAAACGGCTTGAACTTCTCGATCAAGAACGGCGTGCAGAATCAGGACACGCCGGACGAGATCGCCCCGACCGAAGGAGCCCTCCCCGTCTTCTACTACGGATCGAGCGAGACCCAGGTGGCCGGCATCCGGTATGCGGACGGATCGAACCGGCTGATTTTCCTCGGCTTCGGCGCCGAGGGGATCGGTGAAGTGACGGCACGACGACAACTCCTGATGCAGGGAATTGACTGGCTGCAAGGCTCCGACCGGACGACCAGCGTCGGCACGACGGAAGGAACGAGCGGAGGATTTCTGGCAAACGTGGGGCCGAGCCCGGTCTCTGATCTTCTGGAGGTAGAGCTTGATCTGAACGTTCCTTCCTCAGTCCGGATTCAACTGTTCGATATGCTGGGGAAAGCGGCCGGTCCGGCTACAGAGACGGAATACAGTGCCGGAAGGCATGTTGCTCGACTGAATGTGGGCGGATTGCCGTCAGGGGTCTATATCGTTGCAGTTACCGGAGAGGGAAAACGTGAGACGAGACGGGTGGTTGTTGAGAGGTGAGCTTTGGGGGGGAGCTATGAGCAGTGAGTTATGAGCGAGCAGCTATGAACTTTTGAGGGGGTGGCTTTGAGCTTTGAGCTATGAGCGATCAGCTATGAGCTTTTGAGGGGGCGGCTTTGAGCTATGAGCTATGAGCGATCAGCTATGAGCTTTTGAGGGGGCGGCTTTGAGCTTTGCGTGATCGCTTTGCCCGAAGAAGAAAGAAGAGGCGTCGGCATATCGCCGACGCCGCTTCTGCTTTTTCTTTAGCCGGCTTGCTTATGCCCCGGCGGTTTCCTTCACTTTCGGACCGGCATCACGAATCTCCTGTGCGGCCCCTTCCTCGTATGTTTTGAAGTTCTCGTTGAACTTCGCTGCAAGCTCGTTTGCCTTCTCATCATACTCTTCCGGATTGCTCCAGGTGTTGCGTGGATTCAGCACCTCGTCCGGCACCCCTTCGACATGAGTCGGAATGTTCAGGCCGAAGATCGGATCTTCCTGGAATTGCCCGCCGTCCAGTTCCCCGCTCAGTGCGGCCTTGACCATTGCCCGCGTATAGGCGATCTTGATCCGGTTCCCTACCCCGTACGGACCTCCGGTCCAGCCGGTGTTGATCAACCAGCAACTGACGTTGTGCTCACGAATCTTCTCGCCAAGCAACTCGGCATAGACCGAAGGGTGGTGGACCATGAACGGCGCACCGAAACATGCGCTGAACGTCGGCTGCGGTTCGGTCACGCCCTTCTCGGTACCGGCCACTTTTGCTGTGTAGCCGCTGATGAACTGGTACATGGCCTGCGCCGGAGAGAGCTTTGCAATCGGCGGCAGGACACCGAAGGCATCGGCGGTCAGCATGATGATGGTGCGGGGATGTCCGCCGGTGGAGTCGGGGACGGTGTTCGGAATGAAGTTCAGCGGATAGGCGGCCCGGGTGTTCTCGGTATACTTGGCGGAGTCCAGATCCAGTTCCCTGGTCTGCATATCAATATCGACATTCTCGAGAACCGTGCTGAACATCTTTGTGGTGGCGTAGATCTGCGGTTCGGCATCCTCGGAAAGACGGATCACTTTGGCATAGCATCCCCCCTCGAAATTGAACACGCCGTCATCGCTCCACCCGTGCTCGTCGTCGCCGATCAGTGATCGTTCCGGATCGGCGGAAAGCGTCGTTTTGCCGGTGCCGGACAGTCCGAAGAAGAGAGCCACATCCCCCCCGTCGCCGATGTTCGCCGAGCAGTGCATCGGCATGACGCCCTGCAGCGGAAGGAGATAGTTCATCGTGGTAAAGAGCGACTTCTTGATCTCCCCGGCGTAGGAAGTGCCGCCGATCAGAATGATCTTCTGACCGAAATCGACCAGAACGAACGTGCCGGAGCGGGTCCCGTCCTCATCCGGAATCGCCTGCATATCCGGGACGTGAACGACGGTATAATCGACATTGAACGAAGAGGCATCGGATGCCTCACCGACCGGAATGAACATCGTCTGTGCAAAGAGGTTGTGCCAGGCATGCTGGTTGATAACCCGAACGCCGACGCGGTAGCGAGGATCGGCTCCGACAAAACAGTCGGCGACGAACAGATCCTTTCCCGACAGATATTCCCTGGCTTTCGCAAGGAGGCTGTTGAACTTCTCCCGCTCGAACGGACGGTTGACCGTCCCCCACCAGATCTGATCCTTGCTCCCGGGCTCCTCGACGATAAACTTGTCGTTCGGCGAACGCCCGGTATGCTGGCCGGTATAGGCGAGAAGGGCTCCGCCATTGACCAGATAACCTTCGCCCCGCCTGACGGCCTCTTCGGTCAGTCTGGCCCTCGTCCCGTTATACACAACATCGCCGACACTGGTAATTCCAAACTCCTCCAGCCGGCGTTTGATATCATTTCCGTTCATGACAGTACTCCGTTATGTCGATTGTTCCTTCAGTGTACACAAATCAAACGGACAAAATCTACGTTGCCTCTTCCTAACACACAACGACCTCGAAGTGAGTTGTTGTGAGAGAATTCAGGGGTAGTGCTGATCGGGGATCCCGAGAATGCGAAAGGGGAAAACGGAAGGATCCGAACGCACGGTTGCGCCGATTCTTCCATTTCCCCCTTTCGATCTTCTTCCCCCCTATACGTCGAGATTCTTGACGTATCGGGCATTCCGTTCGATGAAGTCGCGGCGCGGCTCCACCGCATCCCCCATCAGCGTCTCGAAGATGTTCGATGCGGTCTGGGCGTTATCGATCGTCACCTGCTGCAGGATACGGGTCTCGGGATTCATCGTCGTATCCCAGAGCTGGTCCGGATTCATCTCGCCGAGTCCCTTGAACCGGCTGATGACGATTCCCCCCTTGATCCGACCGATCTCCTCTGCGACTTCCTCTTCACCTTCGGGCGTTTCCTCGTCATCATCATCCTTCTTGCCGTCCTTCCTGAGCCGGGCGATTACCTCGTCCCGCTCACGGTCGTCAAAGGCATAATACTCCTTCTTCCCCTTCTTGATCTTGTAGAGCGGAGGCATCGCAAGATAGACGCGCCCCTCCTCGATCAGGTCACGCATGTAGTTGAACAGCAGCGTCAGGATCAGCGTCCGGATATGGGCACCGTCCACATCGGCATCGGCCATCAGGATGAGCTTGCCGTAGCGAAGCTTCTCCAGATCGAGCGTCTCGCCGAAGCCGACGCCGAGAGCGGTGAAAATCGCCCGGACCTCGTTGTTCTCCAGCACTTTGTTGATGCGGGCTTTCTGCACGTTGAGGATCTTGCCCCGAAGCGGAAGGATCGCCTGCGTGCGACGATCCCGGGCCGACTTCGCCGACCCGCCTGCACTGTCCCCCTCGACGAGGAAAATCTCGCACAATTCCGGATCCTGAATCGAACAGTCGGCCAGTTTGCCGGGGAGAGCCGAACTTTCCAGCGCGTTCTTCCGGCGGATCAGGTCGCGCGACTTGCGCGCGGCCTCACGCGCCTCGGCAGCCGACACGATCTTCTCGACAATCTGCTTTGCGACTTTCGGATTCTGTTCGATGTAGTGCCCGAGCTGGTCGCCGAAGATCGAACGGACAATCCCTTCCACTTCGGAGTTTCCGAGCTTCGTCTTCGTCTGTCCTTCGAACTGCGGTTCCGGGACCTTCACCGAGATCACGCCGGTCAATCCTTCCTTGTAGTCGTCGCCGCTCAGGGCGATCTTGTCGTTCTTGATCAGCTTGTTGCTCTGCGCGTATGCGTTGAACGTCCGGGTCAGAGCCGAACGGAAGCCGGAGAGATGCGTCCCCCCCTCACGCGTGTTGATGTCGTTGACGTAAGTGAAGAGATTCTCGGAATAGCCGGAGTTGTACTGGAAGCAGACCTCCACCGAGACGTCGTCCCGTTCGCCGCTGACCATGATCGGCTTGGTCAGCGGAGTCCGCTGCGCGTCGATATGCTTGACGAAGCCGATCAGACCGTCCTTGTGGTGGAAGATCTCGGTCAGTCCCTCCTCTTCCCGCTCATCCTTCATCGTGATCGTGATCTGCGGGTTCAGGAAGGCAAGTTCGCGCATCCGCTCGGCCAGGATATCCCACTTGAACTCATCCACCTTGAAGATATCGGTATCCGGTTTGAACCACTGGGTCGTCCCGGTCTCCCCCTTCTTCACCGTCCCGACCTCATGAACATCCCCCTGCGGGACGCCCCGCCGGTATTCCTGACGCCAGATTTTGCCGTCCCGCTTCACCTCGGTGATCATCCACTCCGACAGAGCGTTCACCACCGACACACCGACCCCGTGCAGACCGCCGGAAACCTTGTATGCGCTCTTCTCGAACTTTCCCCCGGCGTGGAGAACCGTCATCACCACCTCAAGTGTGGAGATTCCCTTGTCCTTGTGCTTGCCGACCGGGATACCGGAACCGTTATCGGAGATACGGACCGAGTTGTCGGCCAGAATCGTGATGTCGATCGCATCGCATCGTCCGGCCAGGGCCTCGTCGATCGAGTTGTCCACGATCTCGTAGACAAGGTGGTGCAACCCACGCGAGCCGATGTCGCCGATGTACATCGCCGGACGCTTCCGCACCGCTTCGAGCCCTTCCAGAACTTTAATGCTCTCTTCGGTATACTGCTGATTATTCTTGTTCTCTGCCACGTTTCACCTTCTGAGTGGTTGTATGGTTCAGTGGTTATATAGTTCAATGATTGTTCCGAGCCGTTGCGGCATCGGTAGTCCGAATCCGGCGACGGAACGTCACGTTCCGGCACCGATTGTTCCGGTTCATATCACGAAGACATCGGTGATGACTTCGGCTCCGAACCGTTCGTTGACTTTGGCGCGAATATCCTCGCGTCTGGTGATGATCTCCTGTTTCCAGGAAGGGTTCTCCGCCCGGATCACCATCCGGCCATGCTCCACCCGCTCAAGCTTTGCGTGGCGGGCAATCGCCTCCCCCACGATCTCGATCCAGTAGTCCGGCACACTGTTTTCACGGAACTTCTCCTCGAGATTGTTCTCCCTCAGCCATTGGTTGATGATCGAACCGAGCGACTGACTCATAACCCGTTCCTCCTACGATCTGTTTTCTGTACGTTCAGCGGGATCCGATTCCGGCAGATCGAAGGAGACCTCTTCGTCCGTGCCCTTCCCCTGCTGATCAGGAGGGATGAACCCCGCACCGTAATGTCTTGCAGCGACCTCTCCACGGTCGATCTCGAAGTGAGCGTCCTCCGGCGCCAGCTTCCGTCCGCGAAGGAATGGGAGCATGTCGAATGAGACAACCGTAATGAAGACCTGGGCGAGATTCCTCGTGATATCGTATACCCGTTCGGCACGACGGGCGTCGAGGTCACCGAAAATGTCGTCGAGAAGAATCACCGGCGTCTCGGCACACTGCCGGGCCAGATAGTGAAACTCCGCCACCTTCAGTCCGATCAGAAGCGTCTTGTGCTGTCCCTGACTTGCGCTGATCCGGACGTCTCCTCCGTTGATCATCATGCCGAAATCATCCCTGTGCGGACCGAACAGCGTTGTCCCCCGCCGCACCTCCTGCCCCCGCACCTCCTTGCTTCTGAGCCAGAGCATGTCCCGGTATTCGTTCACGCTCCCGGTCGGCTCTTCGAGCGAATCGGGGAGGTAGTAGACGGCGATCTCGTCCGCACCGAGCGCCACCTCCTCGGCGGTTTCGCGCAGGATCGGCTCGAACTCCTTCAGGAACTTCGTCCGCTCGTACATCAGGCGTGCCCCACGGTCAATCAATCCCTCGTCCCAGGGCTCCAGCAGAACCGGATCGACTCCCCGTCCCCTCCTTCGCGATTCCGAAAGGATTGCGTTCCGCTGCTTCAGCAGGCGGCGATACTGCATCAGATCTTCGAGATATTTTCGCTTGGCCTGCGAGAGGACCAGATCCAGAAATCTTCTTCGATGAATCGGCGGTCCGCCGGTAATCGATTTCAGATCGGGAAAGAGAACGACGGTCGGGGCCGCCCCGATCACCTGTGCTGCGTTCGCAGCCGGAGATCCGTCAAGCAAAATGTTCTTTCCCCCTTCGGCAGACCAACCCACCTCGATCCGTCTGGGGGCACCGTAGTCGCTCACCCCCTCCATCCTCGCAATCAATCCCCGCTCCCCCCGCCGCAGAAGTGCGGCATCCTGATTGGCCACAAACGACCGGGTGAGCGTGCAGAGCGAGAGGGCTTCGAGAATCGACGTCTTCCCCCGACCGTTCAGACCGGTAAAGACGTTGACGCGGGATGCGGCAAACAACTCGGTCTCGGCATGATTGCGAATATTCCGGAAGTACAGACGACGAATGCGCATTGCTTAACACAACGGAAGCGGAGCTGAAGGCCGGCATGGCGGATCCTCCGCTCCGGGAGAACCGCCGCATCCTTCAACGCCGCTCCGGTCAATATCTTGATCTTGATAGTTGTTCTCAGTTGTTCAGGCGTATCGGCATCAACAGCATCAATACATCCTGTCCGTTCTTGGCGCCGTACGGTGCGATCAACGAGGGACGAAGCGGGGTCGAGAAATCGAACGAGACCTCGCTGGTGTCGATCCGGTCAAGCGCCTCGCGGACGAAGTGGGCGTTGAAGCCGATTTCCATCTCGTCGTCGCCGTAGTCGCACGTAATGCTCTCGCGCGCCTCGCCGCCGGTGTCGGTGTCCTGCGCGGCAACCTGCAGAGTATTCGGTCCCATCTTCATCCGGACCTGACGGGTCTGGGCGTTGGAGTAGAGACTGACCCGTTTGACCGTGTTCAGGATCTCGTCGCGCCGGACGATCATCCGCTTGTCGTTCGCCTGCGGGATCACCGTCTCGTAGTTCGGATACTTCTCGTCGATCAGTCGGGCGGTTATCGTCGTCGTCCCGTCCTCGAACCGGACGTGCGTCTGGTTGGCCGAGAGGGTGATCGCATCGGTCTCGAACGCTTTGGTCGCCAGATGGAGTCCCTTGGGCTGAACGATGATATCCAGATCCTCGCTGACCTCCGCCCTGGCCTCCTGATCAATCACCCGCACCAGACGGAAACCGTCGGTGGCCACCGAACGGATCTCGTTCGGACGGAACTGGAAGAGGAC
>CAMLOB010000071.1 GCA_946481475.1 uncultured Chlorobiota bacterium
CGCGCCTGACAACCGATATCACGACGAAAGGATTTTTCAACCTCGACAACCGGACCCGCTTCCGTTCGCGCGCGCTGCGGATTGAGCAGAGCGATCTTTCGCTTACCTACGGACGAAGCCGGAATGGAGTGGAGGACCCGTTCGAGACAAGCTGGACGGCCGAGTACGGTCATCAGCAGAAGTTTCTCAAGGAGACACGGTTTTCGGGCAGACTTGAATACGCCACACAGGACGCCTTTCGGAAGACGACCAACGAACTGGAGCTGGCCGCGCAGCCGGAGGACATCACCACGCAGAACATCGAATCGAACTTCACCTTCACTTCGGTGGCCGCCCCGTTCGGGATCCGGCTCCCCTACTCGCTGGATTATTCACGGACACAGGATATCGTCACGCGGGAGATCAACCCTGAGCGATATGTCGCCGCAGTCAACCCGCAACCATGGACACCCTTTGCCCGGTCGGGACCGGAGTTCCTGAGCACTCTCTCCTTCGGACTGCAACCCCGCTACACCAGGCAGTTTGTCCGCCGTGATACTGTGGCGGGGGGAGGCTTCCGCACCGTGACGACGCAGCAGGGGATCAACCTGGCACCGAGCTTCAGCCTGCGACCGAAACTCGGATATTTCACGATCAGTCCGACAATCGGAACAAACTCCTCGATCTTCTTCCGCCGGATCGTCAAGCAGGCCAACGCCTCCGGTGGGATCGACACGAACTACATCAACGGATTCTACACGCCCTTCTGGTGGAGCGTCGGGGCGACGGCCCGCACAACGCTCTACGCCATCGTGCAGCCCCGCATCTTCGGCCTCAACGCCATCCGGCACCGGATGGAGCCGGAGATCGGCTTTTCGCTTTCCCCCGACTTCAGCGACCCCTCCTACGGCTACTTCGACCAGTTCTTCAATCCGCTGACCAACAGAGTGGAGCCCTATTCGATCTTCGAGGCCGACCGGGGGACGGCCCCCTTTCCGACGGCCGGAGAATCCCGCAGTCTGCGGTGGAGCCTGGACAACTCGTTCGAGGCGAAGATCGATCAGGGGGATACGCTCGACGACCGGAAAATCACATTGCTGAATCTGAACCTGCGAGGCTCCTACAACTTCGCCGACACGCTCTTCCCCTTCTCGACGATCACCGCCTTTGCAAGCACAAATCTCGGCAAGGTCGGATCGTTCAGCGCAAACGCGACGTTCGATCCATACCGGCAGGATTCGACCGGAGCAAGAATATCGAGTCGGTATGCCTTCCCCTGGGTCCGCGTCACCACTGCAAGCCTCACCTTCAGCACGTCATTCAGCAACGAGGGATTCAACGACGAGCGGTTCCTGACCAGACGGGGGGATTCGGTCGAGGCACGGCGGGAGAGATTTGTGGAACGGGGATATACGTTCGATCGCGACGAATTCTACGGGTCGCGCGTGCGGGGGAACAACACCTACCGGATGAAATGGAATATCGATCTGGGCGGAACCTACACGATTTCCCCGCAGGCCGACGGAGAGATCCGGAAATCATTCAACATCGGTCCCACGTTCTTCTTCGCCCTGACCCCGACGACGACAATTACCACCAGCGGCTCGTACGATCTGATCGAAGGGCGCTTCAACATCCCCTCGATTACGCTGGAAAAGGACCTGCACGACTGGGAGATGAGCATTCGGTGGCAACAGACGAACACGCAGGGGAGCGGAATTTTCCTCAGTATCGGCTTCACACCCTCAATGCTGCGCGATCTGCGCCAGGAATTCACGTTCTGACGAATTCCCGACCCTCAAAAGCCCCCCCTCGCACCCCTCGTCCTCCTCCACGTGATCTTCTGTAACCAACCCCTTTCCCCGTTGCCGTGCCTCCTCCCCGTTTGCTATCTTTGTCTTTCACTCGCGCACATTATGCGCACTATCTTGAAAAGCACATACACTCGAAGGTTAAGAGGTCAAGTACCGCGCGACTATACCTTACTCAACTCCGTCAGGTCCGGAAGGAAGCAGCGGTCGGTAACGGTATGGAGCGACGCGGAATTGCTTGACCTCTTTTTTTTTACGGATTTTACCTCCTCGAAGGGTTGAAGCGTGGAAACGCTTGCAGGGATTGCACATGGAGAGAGCAGAAGGAATCAGAGGCACCGGACATCACTGACCGACGACACGGCGGACTTGAAACGAGTGCGGCTGCGCCCGGAACGGACCAATATTACCGACGCGCCCGTTGCTGCGAAAAGTTATACCTGTTGGTTGAATCTCTCGGTTGGATTCGACTTTCCCCATCCGCCATCGGCCTCTCCCCTCCGCTTTCTCTTCTTTGCGCTCCCCTTTCGGGGGCTGTTCAATACAACTTATACAGCGCATGAAAAAAGAGATTATCATCAACGCATCCTCCTCGGATATTCGCGTTGCCATCACTGAAGACGCCCGGCTGGCCGAACTTTTTCTTGAACTTCCGGATAAGGAACGTCACGTCGGGTCGATCTATCTCGGCCGGGTCGAACGGGTAGTCCAGGGAATGAATGCGGCCTTTGTCGACATCGGCCTGGAACAACACGCCTTCCTCCACTTCTCCGACGCCGCCAAGGCCGGGGAAGATTTCTCCGACCTGCTGACCGATGACGACGACGATGAGGCGGAAGAAGGAGATCGGAAGAAGAAAACCAAACCGCAGGGGGGACGGGACCGGGGACGCCGGGAGACCAGAGGAGGCCGGGGAGAAAAAGGGAAACGGGGTGAGGAGAAGCAGGGCCGGAAGAAAGAAGCAGAGAAAGAACCGACCGCAGAGAAAACCGGGACGAAAGACCAACGGGACGAACGGGAGAAGGGGAAACGACAGGAGAAAGAATCGGGTCGCCGGGACCGGGACAGATCGGGCAGACCGAAGGGGGATGAAAAGAGGGCCGATAAGGGAGAGACGGGGCAACAGGAAACGGAAGAGCGAAAAGATCGCGACGGGAGACGGGATGAACGACGGCAACGACCTGAAAGTCGGGAGAAGAAGGAACCGCAGCAGAGGAAAGATCAGGCCGCCGCGCAGGGTGAGAAGGAAGAAGAAGGGGGAGAAACCTCCCAGAAGAAGAGCGGCTCGCGCCGACGCAGACCGAAGCGGAGAAAAGGAGGAAGAGAAGGGGAACCGAGGGAAAGCTCCGGAGCCGAGACGACTCCTTCGGATGAGAAGAGAGAAGGCGAGGGACGGGAACGCCGGGAACCGGCACCGGAACCCGCCGATACACAGCAGAAAGCGAATCGCGCCGAAGGGCAACAGCAGGGGACATCTTCATCTTCCTCGAAAAGAAGAAGACCGAAGTCGCGACAATCCTCGGGAGAACGCCCCCCCCGTCCGGCCGACAAAACAGCCTCTGAGGTAACCGAAGGACAAAAACCGACGGAAGACCGACGGAAAGAGGACGAGACCACCGGAGAGGAGAAGAAGGAACAGGCACGCCGCCCGAACAGGCGACGTCCGAACAGACGATCTTCCGGCGAGCGGGAGAAATCCGACAATCGGGAGACGCCCCCGACGGAAAAGGGATCGTCGGACAGTCCGGATACTTCGACGCCGCGCCGCGAAGAGAGCCGTAAGAAGGAACAGGAAGGAGAGAAGTCTTCCGCAGAGGAAAAGGGGCAAACCGAAGGGTCGCGAAAGAAGAGCAGCTCGCGCCGCAGACCGAAACGGAGCGGCAAGCCCGAAGAACAATCCGGCGGAGAGGATACGAGAGCACAGGAACCCCGGGAGAAGCCCTCCGCCTCATCTGAGGAGAAAGGAAAAACCCAAACCGAAGAGAAACCCGCTCCCGCCCGATCAACCCGCAAAGGGAGAGGGAAGAAATCCGGAAAGAAACCGGAAGGAGATCAGGGATCCGGCAACGCCGACTCCGGAACCGAAAGTGAGGAGAAGAAGACTCCCGAAGCGAAACCGGAGTCCGGGAAGAAGTCTGCAAGCGAAGGGACCGAAAGTCCATCCGGCAGCGGTTCGTCACGTCGCCGAGGGGGCAAGCGCCCTGCCCGGAAGTCGGGAGATGGAGGCGACCAGGAGCGGAAGCCCCGCACGATGGATGCGCAGTTGCCGACATTCCAGACGAAGCGGTTCGGAGAGATCACGATTTCGCTGGAGAGGGGTCAGGAACTTCTGACGCAGGTAACGCGCGAGTCGTATGCTTCGAAAGGAGTGAAAGTCTCCACAAAGATTTCCCTGCCCGGTCGCTTTCTGGTCCTGATGCCTCTTGACCCGGCCGTCGGTATCTCGCGCAAGGTGCAGGACCCGAAGGAGCGTCGCCGACTGCCGGGAATCGCCCGGAAGATGCTCCCCGAAGGCTTCGGCTGCATCATCCGGACGGTGGCGCAGGACAAGGACTCGGAGATGCTGGAACAGGAACTCCGGATGCTGCTCGACCGCTGGAAGGAGATCGACGAGAAGCTGAAAAACGCGAAAGCGCCTCTTCTTCTCTACAAGGATCAGTCGGTAGCCAACACGGTGATGCGGGATCTGTTCACCCCCGATGTCTCCCGCGTGGTGATCGACAACAAGAGTCTCTATCAGGAGACCTGCGATTACGTCTCCTGGGCCGCTCCCGCCCTGCTGAACAAGATCGAACACTACAACGGCCGTACGCCGATCTTCCAGCAGTTCGGCGTCGAGAAGGAGCTGGACAAGATGCTCGGCTCGAAGGTCTGGCTGTCGACCGGCGGCTATCTGATTCTGGAACAGACCGAGGCGATGATGGTGATCGACGTCAACTCCGGTCGCTACGCCAAGGAGAAGGAACAGGAACTGAACGCGCTGAAGATCAATCTGGAATCGGCGCGCGAGATCGCCCGGCAGATCAGATTGCGGGATATCGGCGGACTGATCGTGATCGACTTCATCGATCTCTACGATGAGAAGAACCGCAAGAAGGTCTACGACGAACTGAAGAAGGAACTGAGCCGTGATCGCGCCAAGTCCGTTGTCCTGCCGATGACGCAGTTCGGCATCATCCAGATGACCCGCCAGCGGGTTCGCCAGCAGCTTGTACAGACGATGTCCGAACCCTGCCCGACCTGCAAGGGGAAGGGAATCGTCCAGTCGAAAAGCACAATTCTCCGCCGCATCGAACGCTGGCTTGGGGCCTTCCGCGCCGAGACGCGCGAGTTCCGCCTGACGCTGACGGCCAACCCGCATGTGATCGAATTCATGACCGAAGGAGATGCGATGAGCCGCCTGACGAAGCTGATGCTGAAATACTTCGTCCGGATCAAGGTAGTCCCCGACGATTCGCTCGACATGGAAGATTTCCGCTTCTTCTCGATCCGGCGCCAGGCGGACGTGACGCAGGAATATATGGAGAAGTGAGAGGGTCGGAGGATCAGCAGTGAGCCGTGAGTTATCAGCTTTCAGCTATGAGCCGTGAGCCAGCAGCTTTGAGCCGTGAGCTTTCAGCTTTGAGCCGTGAGCTATGAGTTATCAGTAGTCGGCTTTGAGGTGAGGGGGAAGATTTCAGGCGTCGGTGGTGAGTTGTCGGTCTGCGGTTCGGAGTGAAGGAGAGCGTATAAAAAAAGTCGATGGTGTTCTGAGTTCGCTTACACAGGCTATAATCCAGCAACAGTGACAATACCTGAAACGCATCAACAGCAATCATCATAGTTCAATATCACAACTGATAACTGAAAGCTCAAAGCTGCTGACCCACGGCTCATAACTGATAGCTCATAGCTGAAAGCTGATAACTCACGGCTCATAGCTGATAGCTCAAAGCTCATATCTGACCGCTCACAACACATCTTGAACATTTCCCTGACCATACTCGGCTCCACCGGATCGATCGGCACTCAGACGCTTGAGGTCGTGCGGGAACACCCCGAACGGTTTCGCGTCCGCCATCTGACGACGAACAAAAATCTTGATCTGCTTGAAGAACAGATTCGGGAGTTTGAACCGGAGAGCGTAGTCATTTGTGATCCGGAAGCGGCCGGGGAAGGAGAGAAACGTTTCGGTGACCGGGTGAAGGTGCTCTTCGGAGAGGAAGCGTGCGTGTCGGCGGCAACCGATCCGGAGGTCGACACGGTGATGAGCGCAATGGTCGGCTTTGCGGGTCTACGCCCGACGATCGAGGCGGCCCGCGCCGGCAAACGGATTGCACTGGCGAACAAGGAGACGCTGGTCGTGGCCGGCCATCTGATCAACCGGGCACTGGAGGGGAGCGGCGGACTTCTCCTTCCGGTCGACAGCGAACACAGCGCCGTCTTTCAATCGCTGGTCGGCGAGGATCGTTCTCCCCTGCTGAAGATTATTCTGACCGCCTCGGGAGGACCGTTCCGGCAGACTCCGGTCGGAGAGTTCGGAGCGATCACACCGGAACGGGCACTGAAGCATCCGAACTGGGATATGGGGGCGAAGATCACCATCGACTCGGCGACGATGATGAACAAGGGACTGGAGGTGATCGAGGCAAGCAGACTCTTCGACGTCGATGCCGAGCAGATCGACGTGGTGGTCCATCCGGAATCGATCATCCACTCGATGGTCCTTTTTCACGACGGATCAATCAAGGCGCAACTGAGTCTCCCCGACATGCGTATGCCGATCCGCTACGCGCTCGGCTGGCCGGAGCGGATCGCAGGAACGTTCGAGCCGCTCGATCTTCCGAAGCTCGGCTCGCTGACCTTCGAAGCGCCCGATCCCGAACGCTTCCCCTGCCTGGATCTGGCATATCAGGCACTGCGACGGGACGGAACGGCACCGACGATCCTGAACGCTGCAAACGAGGTGGCAGTGGCGGCATTTCTTGAGGGATCGATCCGGTTTATTGATATTCCAAGGGTGATTGAACAGGCACTGGAGGAAATCTCCGTCCTCGATCACCCTTCATTGCAGGATATATTCGAGACCGATAAACGAACACGCGAAGTTGTTCGTTCGTATGGCGTCGGTTTGAGTTCGTAGAGTTGAGAGTTCCTGGAGTTTATAGAGTGTGGGAGGCCGGAGAGGACTCTGCGGCGATACCGATCTGCGACATTGGTCCAACTGATTTTCCGATTTCAACAGATGAAGCACGATGCCTGACATTTTCATTACCATTCTAGCCTTCGTTATTCTCATCGGCGTTCTGGTCTTTATCCACGAACTGGGTCATTTTCTTGCAGCCCGCTGGACCGGAATGCGGGCCGAGGTGTTTGCCGTCGGTATGGGTCCCCGCATTCTGGGATGGAACCGGATCAACGGGTTCTCCTTCGGCAAGCTGCCTGAGGATATCGAGCTGGGGGTCAACACGGACTACCGCATCGCCGCCTTTCCGATCGGCGGCTACGTGAAGATCCTCGGTATGATCGACGAGAGCATGGATACCGATTTTGCCGAGAAAGAACCGGAACCGTGGGAGTTCCGGAGCAAGAACACCTTCCAGAAAGCCTTTGTCCTATCGGCCGGCGTCCTGATGAACATCCTGCTGGCCATCGCCATCTTTGCCGGCCTGAAGTTTTTCCACGGCGACGAGATCTGGAACACGACGACAATCGGTCCGCTTCCCCAGAAAGGGGCGACTGCCGTGGCGTATGATGCCGGTCTTCGTCAGGGAGACCGGGTTGTCTCGATCAACGGCGAGAAGGTGGAGAACTATCAGGAACTGCGCGAGCAGATCTACATCACGCAAGCCGGTGAAGATCTTGGGTTCCAGGTGGAGCGGGACGGGATGCCGATGACGATCAGTATTCCCCGCTCGGAGATTCCGGCCAACCCGAACGAGCAGGGTTCCATCATCGTTCCGGATAATCTGGGTATTGCAGTCAACAGCGTGCTGGGAGGTTCTCCGGCTTATGACGCCGGAATTGAACACGGCGATATTATCGTGGCTCTCGACGGTCGTCCCATCGGAACCACGGATGAGTTCATCAACTATGTCGGCGAGCATCAATCCGACCCCGTTACGCTGACTGTCAAGCGTGGTGAAGAGGAATTCGTCAAGAGCATTACGCCCGACGAGGGGAAGCTGGGTGTCGGTATCCAGGTGACCTATAACGGCCCGACTTCACGGAAAACCTACGGTGTCGGGGCGGCTCTTGCCGGAGGAGTCAACGAGGTTGTCAAACATGTGACCACGATGGTCAATCTGATCGGCGATCTCTTTGCCGGAAAGCAGAAACTGAACGAGTCGATTGCCGGTCCGGTAAAGATTTTCGAGATGGCCGGGGAGACCTTCGCCCTCGGTCCGGTCTGGTTCCTGACATTGATGGCCTCTCTGTCGGTGATGCTCGCTTTCCTGAACATCCTGCCGATCCCGGCTCTCGACGGCGGACATCTGGTCTTCGTTCTGGTCGAAGGGATCATGCGACGGGAAGTCCCGCTGAAGGTTCGCATCGCCGCCCAGCAGGTCGGGTTTCTGCTCCTGCTCGGCTTCATGGTCTTCGTCTTCTACAACGATTTCACCAGATAACGGGGTGGCCCCCTGAATCGTTCGTATATTCCGGCAGCGATCATCATCCGTGTGATCGCTGCCGTTTTTTCTTGGTGGTTCTTTGTGCCCTTTGAGTCTTTGTGGTAGATCTTGACACCAACGCACGAAGAATCACCAGGGCCGGATAAGACAAACAGGGAGATATGTCGCAACCTCGCATACTGGTCTCGAACGACGATGGAATTTTCTCGAAAGGCATTCGCGCGCTGGCGGCTGAACTCGGCAAACTCGGGCACGTCGACGTCGTGGCCCCGAACGCACAGCAGAGCGCGGTCGGTCATGCGTTGACCGTTGCAGTGCCGCTGAGGGTGGAACGCCACGAGCATAACGACAGGTTCTTCGGCTGGTCGGTCAACGGGACGCCGGCAGACTGCGTGAAGCTGGCCGCCCGCCATATCCTCCCTTACCAACCCGATCTGCTTGTCAGCGGCATCAATCACGGACGGAATACCGCAATCTCTCTGGTCTACTCCGGAACGGTCTCCGGCGCCACCGAAGGGACGATGCTGGGAATCCCGTCGATCGCCGTCTCGCTCGATGATTTTTCACCCGAAGCCGACTTCACCGCCGCCGCACGGTATGCCCGGCGGATCGCCCGACAGGTTCTGCAGAACGGACTCCCCCCCGGCGTCCTGCTGAACGTGAACGTGCCGGCGATTGCCGAAGAGGAGATCAAGGGGATACGAACGGCACCACAGGGAGAGTCGTACTGGAACGATCACTACGACGAGCGGATCGACCCGATGGACCGGACATACTACTGGCTGCACGGAGATTATGTGATTGTCGGAGAAGAGAGCGACGACCACATCCTGAACGACGGCTATGTCTCGGTGACGCCGATCCATTACCGGCTGACCGATGAGGAGATGCTCCGGCAACTTCAGACCTGGACGTTCGACGATGACGAAACGGAGATTCCGGTGAACCTATCGGGCGGGGAATCATGAGGCCGGGATTTCTGGTCGCCGAAGGGCTTGCCTCGATTCGCCGCGTTCCCGGCGCCTCGATCATCGGGGCACTGCTGACCGGCGTCTCCCTGGCAATCGTCGGAGGTTTTCTTCTGATCGTCCTCGGTTACCGGAGCGAACTTGACGACGCCCGGGCCTCGGCCGTCGTCGAGGTGTTTCTCTCCGACAGTCTGTCGCCGGAAGAAGGTCGGGAGACCGCCCGCAGAATCGGAGAACTCCCCGAAGTCCTCTCGACCAGACTCCGGACACCGGAAGAAGGGGCCGAACTCTTCGGCAGCGCAATCCGCCTGGACACCGGCATCACCGGAGGAGTCCTGCCGTTGCCGACGACGATCCGGGTCGATCTGCGGGAAGAATCCCGTACGTCCGCCCAGATCGAATCGATCCGGAGCCGACTGATGACGATGCCGGGAGTCGAAGATGCGGCATTTGCCAGCGACCTGCTGAAGACCGTAGAGGAACGGCTTCTCCTCTTCTCCCGTATCGCTCTGCTGGTCGGCGGACTTCTTCTTCTCGGCGTCATCGGTATCGTGGCGGTCACCGCTCAGTTGACCGTGGTCACGCGCCGCTCGATGATCCGGACGATGCGCCTGCTGGGTGCCGAACGCCGATGGATCATCGCCCCGTTCGTTCTGCAAGGCTTTCTGATCGGACTGGCCGGAGGAACCATTGCCGCCGCCGGACTCTTCGGTATGGGAGAATCGATCCCGGAACTCCGCGCCGGTATCGACGGAGCGTATTTGATACCGGGATTGATCGCCACGGCTCTGCTGGGAGGAGTGCTCGGACTGATCGGCTCGGGAATTGCCGGAGGATACTCGATCCGGAAGAATTAACGGGGGGAAATTCAAAATGAAAAATTCGAAAAAGAGAGGAGGAGTTCAAGCCTGAACGAATGCACCGACGACGACCACAGTAGCTCAAACGGAAGCAGTGCCGATCATCCTCTTCCGTTTTTGAATTTTTCATTTTTCATTTTGAATTGAACTTGACGCGCGCCGATCGCTATATCCTTCGCCAGTTCGTCCAGACCTTCTTTTTCGGTCTGCTGGCCTTCATCACGATCTACATCGTTGTGGATCTGATCGAGCATCTGGATGATTTCTCCGACCGGAATGTCCCGTTCGGGATCATCCTTCAGTACTACCTCTATTCGGTTCCGGACATCGCCAAACTGATCGCGCCGATCTCGATGCTGCTGGCCGCCCTCTTCACGTTCAGCCGACTCGACTCCACTCATGAACTGACGGCTTTCCGTTCGGCAGGACTCGGCATGAAACGTATTGCACTTCCCCTGCTGACGTTCGGTTTTCTTGTAGGGGGAGGAATGATCTGGTTCAACGGCTGGCTGGTGCCGGAGGTCAACGCGCTCCGCTTCGAGATCGACCGGGAATATCTGGGACAGCACATCCGCGGCGGGGCAAGCAACGTGTTGCTTCGGCTCTCCCCCACTCTCACGCTTCACATGGATTACTTCGATCCGGACAAGAACATCGCCAACACCGTCAGTCTGGAACGGCTCGATACGAACGCCCTCCTGCTGGTGCCGCGAACGATCTCCGCAACGGGAGAAAACGAAACGGGTATCGCCGGAGTCGATTCCATCAGGACACTTGCAGTAGTCGAGCGGATCGATGCGAGGAGCATGGAGTACGACTCGGTGACCGGCGTCTGGACAATGGTCAACGGCATCGCACGGAACCTGCGGGATCCGGAGCAGATCGCAGCCACCCCGTTCGGGGAACGGCAGATCGAGGGACTCCCCGTAACACCCGAAGAACTGATGCTGACGCAGCAGAGTCCGGAAGAGCTGACGCTGACCGAATTGCGGGAACGGATCGAACGGGAGGAACGGAGCGGCAGGGACGTACGGAAGCTTCTGATCGACTACCATTCGATCTTCTCCTTCCCCTTCGCCGCCTTCATCGTCGTCTTCTTCGGCATCCCCTTCAGTTCGACGCAGCGCAAAGGGGGGGCGGCGGTTCCGATCGCACTGACCGCGCTGATCAGCGCGATTTACCTCATCTTCACCGAAGTCAGCAAAACCCTCAGCTTCACCGCCGATGTCCCGCCGGTGGTCACCGCATGGCTGGCGAACGGACTCTTTCTGATTCTCGGATTGATCAATCTGTTCCGGGCGGACAGAGGATGAAGTTCACATTCGAGAACG